>JAFGWQ010000029.1 GCA_016937075.1 Campylobacterales bacterium
ATTTGCATCTTTCTCTTTCTCTTGCGCACATCCTGCAAAAAGAGCAGCAGCTACCAATAAACCAGATATATTTTTTATAGAATTCATTTTTTTTCCTTTAATATAATATCTGCATCATAAATTTATTGTATCATAAAATATAATATACCAAAAATTTTGTGTAACAATTGTTGCAAATACTAACTTAGCGCTTAAGAGGGTTTTGGCTACAATATCATATAATTTAATATAGGATCATAATGCAAAATTTAGCTTTCTTGTCGCAACTTGCTTTTTTGATAGTATTAGCTCCTATTTTTGCTAGAATAACAAAAATTCCAATAACGGTCATTGAGATCACACTTGGTACTATTGCGGTATGGATAGGGTATCTGGATAATGATAATGATATTTTCAAAACAATTGCCAAAATAGGCTTTTTTTATCTAATGTTTTTAGCAGGACTTGAGATTGATCTGAGAAAATTTATCCACTTTAAAGATAAAATGTTTAAAAACACTTTGCTTTATTTTGGAATATCATACGCTATCGCTTTTGGCCTTTTTGTTGTTTTTGGTTTAAACCCTGTTTATATAGTAGCTATTCCAATCCTTTCACTCGGAATGATAGTCGCTCTTATTAATGATTATGGCAAAGATCAGCGTTGGCTTGAATTAGCCCTTACTATAGGTGCAATAGGCGAGCTTATTAGTATTACGGCTTTAGTCATTTTTGATGCTTTATTGGCCGATGGATGGGGATTGGCATTTTATAAAAGCATAGCCACTTTAATCTTGATACTTATTGTCATATATTATTTTTTTAGATTTGTGGGTGTTGTGTTGTGGTGGTTTCCGGAACTTCGCAAAATAATCATGCCTGAAAACGACAATATGGGGCAAGATATTCGCGTATCTATGGCACTGTTTTTTGTCCTGATCGCAGCTATGCAGTATCATAATATTGATATGGTACTAGGTGCGTTTGTAGCAGGTGTTTTTGTAGGTAATTTCTTTAAGCACAAAACCGAACTTCCAGAAACTCTTAATGCTGTCGGATTTGGTTTTTTGGTGCCTCTATTTTTTGTATATGTTGGGACCACATTGGATTTGGACGTGGTATTCAAGCCAGAAATTATTGAACATGCATTTTTGATCATTATTGCTATGGTAAGCGTCAGAATGATAAGTTCATTTGTATCATATTATAGGTATCTTGGCTTTAAAGATACAATTCTTTTTAGTTTGAGCCACTCGATGCCATTGACATTTTTGGTCGCTATTGCTACTATTGCCATCAATACACGTGCTATTTCTATGTATGATTATTATGCTTTCGTATTGGCAGCAATGATAGAAGGAATCGGTATTATGATAGTTATAAAATTGATTATGCATTTGTCCAGAAATAAGCATAAGCTTATTTCGTGAGATTTTGAAGTTCGTCTTGTATTTTAGATACCTTAGATTCGGCATCTTTTAGAGCTGTCTTGTTTTCTGCTATTACAGATTCAGGAGCATTGGCCACAAATCGTTCGTTGTTTAGCATACCGCTTAATTTGGCTATCTCTTTGTCTAGCTTCTCTTTTTGTTTTTCAAGTTTTTGAATTATAGGAGACAAGTCAATATTTTCCGTGGCTATCATACTCTCTAGTGTATCAGATACGTCTTTGACACATTTGTCCAAGCTTGTATTGATAAATTCGATAGATTCTACTTTGGCAAGTTTTTCTATAAACGGTTTCATAAGCTCGGTATCGGCAGATTCGCCTATTCTTATGTAAGCCTTGTCTATCTTTTGATTGCCTTGTTCTATAAGGGTTTTACATCTTCTGACTGAAACGATAGCTTCTATGATCTGTTCAAATTGTTGCATTATGCTATTATCTAGCTTGCCTGTTTTTGGATAATTTGAAATCATAATAGATTTGTTATCCTCTAATGTGGTACCAGATAATCTATGATACAGATATTCGGTGATAAACGGCATAAACGGATGAAGAAGTTTCAAAGATTCTTTGAATATACTTCCCATTTCGCCGACACTCTCTTTGCTCGCTTTACTAAGCTCAATTCCCCAGTCACAAAATTCACCCCACAAGAAACGATAAAGCGTAGTTGCAGCGTCATTAAATCTATACACTTCCAAAAATTCTCTAGTCTCATTGATAGCTAGATAGAAGCGTGATAGCATATATTTTCCAAGAGGAGTCTTGATATTATTGTTGTTCAGATCTTCAAAACTATCTTGATTTAGTTGCAAGAAGTTCGCGGCATTAAAGAGCTTATTGGTAAAGTTACGACTTTGCTCAAGTTTCTCTTCGCTTAGTTTTATATCTCTGCCTTGAACTGCAAGTACGGCAAGAGTGAAACGTAAGGCATCGGTAGAGTATTTTTCTATCATATCCAGAGGGTCTATGACATTGCCTTTTGACTTACTCATTTTGTTGCCGTGTTCGTCTTTGACAAGTGCATGGAGATATATATCATTAAATGGCAGCTTGCCGGTTAGATTTTCGCCCATCATAAGCATTCTGGCTACCCAAAAGAATAGTATATCAAATCCGGTAATCAGCAGGCTGTTTGGATAGAAGTCGTTCATATCGCCTTCATTCCATTTGATACCTTTATAGATGTCGTTATTGCCCCATCCTAGTGTAGAAAAAGGCCACAAGCCAGAACTGAACCACGTATCTAGGACGTCTGGATCTTGATGTATATTTTTACTTTGACAATGAGGACAGGTAGTCGGTACATCACCGTCAAATACACTCTCCGCTCCGCAATCATCGCAATAAATTACAGGAATTTGATGACCCCACCAAAGTTGGCGAGAAATACACCAATCTCTTAGTTCGCTCATCCATGCATTGTAACTATTTATCCAATGAGCAGGGAAAAATTTAGCTTCCCCATCATTTACTTTTTTGATAGCATTGGCAGCAAATTCTTTTTTGACGAACCATTGTTTTGATATATATGGCTCAACTACGTTTCCACATCTGTAGCAGTGGCCTACTTGATGGATATGCTCTTCAAGTTGTTCTATAAAGCCTTCGCTTTCAAGTTTCTCAACAATTTTTGCTCTAGCTTCCAGTCGCTCAAGGCCGACAAATTCTCCGCAATGCTCATTTAACATGCCTTGTTCGTCAAATATAGTAATGAATTCCAAATCATGTCTTTTGCCTACTTCGTAGTCATTTGGATCATGTGCAGGAGTAACTTTAACCACGCCTGTACCAAACTCCATATCTACATGCTCATCCGCAATGATCTTTATATTTCTGCCTATAAGCGGTAATGTGACCTCTTTGCCCACAAGATGAGCATATCGCTTGTCTTCCGGGTGAACCATAACAGCAGTATCGCCAAAATATGTCTCCGGTCTCGTAGTAGCAACCACAAGTACGCCTGAACCATCACTTAACGGGTAGCGGATATGATATAGTTTACCGGCATGTTCTTCGAACTCCACTTCTATATCTGATAGTGCTCCATCGTGCGTACACCAATTGATCATATAGTTTCCGCGAACGATATAGCCTTCGTCGTACATCTGTTTAAAAGCTTTTTTAACAGCACTGGCAAGCCCGTCATCCATGGTAAATCTCTCTCTTTCCCATGCAGGAGAGACTCCAAGTTTACGCAGCTGGGCAGTGATGGCATTGTTTGAATTCTCTTTTTGCAGCCAAGCTCTCTCTAAGAAAGCATCTCTACCAATAGCTTCTTTGGTAGTACCTTCTGTTAGAAGTTGTTTTTCGACTACGTTTTGAGTGGCGATACCTGCATGATCCACGCCTGGCTGCCAAAGTGTTTTATACCCATCCATTCGCTTAAATCGCACAATGATATCTTGGAGTGTAAAAGTCAGTGCGTGACCTATATGCAAGCTTCCTGTGACATTTGGCGGCGGCATCATGATGGCAAAATTTTTGCCGTTTTCTTGGATAGATTCATTGCCATCTATCTCAAAATATCCTCTATCTTCCCAGATAGGATAAAAAGAGTTTTCTATCTCTTTTGGATCGTAAACTTTTTTGCTATTTTCGCTCATTTGTTTTTGTCTCTTATGATTTAGTGTAATTATATTATTATATCCAAAGGGTGCTTTATATCGTAAATACGCTACAATATTTCATGACATATACAGATTGGTTTAGCGAACATTCTATCATCCATAAAGCAATTATGGAGCAACTCAAAGACAAAAGTATAGATGAGATAATAGAGTATTTTGAATATGAAAATATGCGCATAAATCATCCAGATTTTTGTCCACTATATGCCTCTAATTCCAAATGCCACGATATGAAAGATCTTAATTGCTATATGTGCGGATGTCCTCATTTTAGATTTAATGATGCAGGCATCGAAATCAAAGAAAATAAGGTAGTTTATAGCTTATGTACAAAAGGTTTAGGCGAATCGTTTGAATCAGAGAATGCTATTCATCAAGATTGTTCAAATTGCACATTGCCGCATAAAGTTCAATTTATAAAGAAAAATTTTAATGTAAGTTGGAGTGAAATGATGGAAGATGTTATAAGAATCCAAAGATAGATCTTCACGAAGTCTAAAGACTTCTCAAGATGACAAACAAAAGTGAGTTGATCGCCG
>JAFGWQ010000030.1 GCA_016937075.1 Campylobacterales bacterium
AGAGCTTAGATGCGGTGACGTTTTGCTCAATTGGGAAAATGGGAACTTGATAGATGAGCCATACCATTTGGTGGCAAATCTGCCATATTATATCGCCACTCATATCATCCTAAAAGCACTAAAAGATAAAAATTGCCAATCAATATTGGTAATGGTGCAAAAAGAGGTTGCAGATAAATTCGCGGCTAAGCCAAAACAAAAAGAGTTCTCTTCTTTGTCCGTATTGGCAAGCAGCGTAGGAGAAGCCAGTGTATGCTTTGATGTGCCGCCAAGCGCATTTGTGCCGCCGCCAAAAGTGACATCGGCGGTTTTGAAAATAACCAAAGAAAGATCGCTTGAAGATGAAAGATTTGAAGAGTTTTTACGAACTGCATTTGCACAACCTCGAAAAAAACTCATAGGTAATCTCTCAAATATTGTAGACAAACATATGCTTGAAGAAAAATTTAATGCACTTGAGATGGATACGAACATAAGACCTCATGAGGCAACCTTAACACAATACAAACATATATATAATTTTATAAAGGAAACTTTTAATGGAAAACAATAAAGACCATACAGACAATACAACAACGCAACAGCGGAGCCAAAATCCACATCGCAGGCATCCAAATCCACACAGAAGCAATAAACCGCAAACAAGCAATAAACCGCAAACAAGCAATACACAACAAGAAGGCGAGAATAAAGAACAATCACGTCCATACAAACCAAAGAAACCGAACTTTAGACAAAAAAGCGGCAACAGACCAAATACAAACGAAAACCAGCCTCAAGCCAACAAAAATCCAAATCCTTCACATAGCAGCAAAGGCGACAGACGCAAAAATCCAGTAACTGTTAGCGAAGAAATGAATAGATCACTGCAAGCTAATAAAGCAGCTCAGGATCTCAGAATGAATCCATGGAAAATGATCGATGTAAATAATAATGCGAAAGTTAGATTTACTCCGCTTGGCGGACTTGGAGAAATCGGCGGAAATATGGCGGTTATCGAAACAGAAGAAAGCGCTATTATTTTTGACGTAGGGATGAGTTTCCCTGATGAGACAATGCACGGAGTTGATATCCTTGTGCCTGATTTTTCATATCTTCATAGTATCAAAAATAAAATCAAAGCGATTATCATTAGCCATGCCCATGAAGACCACATAGGAGCTATGCCGTATCTATTTAAAGAACTTAAATTCCCAATATACGGGACACCATTGGCTTTGGCAATGATAAAAAATAAATTTGATGAACATGGGCTTAGGGACGATAGCAAATATTTTAATTTTGTTACAAAAAGACAGCCATACCCAATAGGAGATTTCATTGTAGAGTGGATGCATATGACTCACTCGATTGTCGACTCTAGCTCACTTGCCATACAAACTCCCGCTGGAACACTTATCCATACTGCGGATTTCAAGATGGACTACACTCCGATAGATGGATACGGTCCAGATTTGCATCGTTTGGCATATTATGGATCTAAAGGCGTATTGTGTCTGTTTTCTGATAGTACAAATTCACACAATCCTGGTTTTACCAAAAGTGAAGCGACCGTAGGCAAGACATTTGATCATATATTTATGACCACCAAAGGAAGAGTGATAATGTCAACGTTCTCTTCAAACCTTCACCGCATATACCAAGCTATGGAAAAAGCCACAAAACATGGCAGAAAAATATGTGTAATTGGCAGATCAATGGAGAGAAACGTGGAGACCACCAGAGCTTTAGGGTATGTTGATATTGCCGATAAGCATTTCATAGAAGTACATGAAGTTGCCAAATATCCGGATAATGAAATACTCATCGTAACTACGGGCTCTCAAGGCGAAACTATGGCGGCACTGTTTAGAATGGCAACAGACGAGCATCGTCATATCAAACTAAAACCAAGTGATGTAGTTCTTATTTCAGCTAGAGCGATACCTGGGAATGAAGGCTCGGTATCGAAATTGATGAACCATATAGTAAAAGGCGGCACTACGGTGCATTATACTGATTTATCAGATATGCATGTATCAGGGCATGCTGCGCAAGAAGAGCAAAAGCTTATGCTTCGTCTTGTACAACCTAAATTTTTCTTGCCTGTACATGGCGAATATAACCATATAGCACAACATGCCAAAACAGCTGTTGCATGTGGTGTTGATGAGAGAAATATCCTTCTTATGAGCGACGGGGATCAAGTAGAAATTACTCCTAAATATATCAAAAAAGTCAAAACTGTCAAAACCGGCAAAACATACATAGACAACCAAAACAATATAGCTATCGAAAATGATATAGTACTCGATAGACAAAAACTAGCCGAAGACGGTATCATAAACATAGTAGCTCAAGTTTCGCAAGAAGGGCAAAAAATAGTAGGTAAACCGATCATAACAAGTCATGGATTGGTATCTAGTAGAGAGATGAAAAAATTTACTAATGATATAGAAGTTTTGCTAGAAACCATGCTTGCGTCTTTGAAACCCGAAGTCTTAAGAGATCACAAAGCAATAGAAAATGAGATACGAAATGCCGTGCGTAAGCATGTTATTAAAATCAAAAAACGCTATCCTCTTATCATACCGACTATTTTTATAATCTAAAGGATTGCTATGAACTTGCTAGAAATTGCAAAAGACACACTTCTTACAGAAGCTTATGCTCTAGAAAAAGCTTCTCAAATGCTTGATGATGCTTTTGTGCAAACAGTTGAACTTATTTTGTCAACAAAAGGAAAGCTGGTCATAGCAGGAGTTGGAAAGTCTGGGCTCGTAGGAGCAAAAATGGCTGCTACGTTTGCTAGTACCGGTACACCGTCATTTTTCTTACATCCCACCGAAGCACTACATGGCGATCTTGGGATGATAGGCTCCGGCGATACTGTACTTGCAATTAGTTATAGCGGTGAGAGCGAAGAGCTTGCCAAGATACTACCTCATATCAAACGCTTAGATATTCCCCTTATCGGCATGACAGCTTCGAAAGAATCTACACTAGGTAGATATGCCGACTTGGTGATCCCGATCAAAATTCACAAGGAAGCTTGTCCTTTGGGAGTTGCCCCGACTACATCAACTACGCTTACAATGGCAATGGGAGATGCATTAGCCGTTGCCCTGATGCATCGCAGAGGCTTTAAGCAAGAAGATTTTGCCTCTTTTCATCCAGGAGGAAGTCTGGGCAAAAGATTGTTTATCAAAGTCAAAGATATCATGCGCACAAACAACCTGCCTATCGTAAAAGATAATACAACGCTTAAAGATGCTATTGTAGTAATGAACGAAGGCAAGCTTGGCACTGTGCTAATAGTTGATGAAAATGAAAAACTAATAGCGCTGTTAAGCGATGGAGACCTAAGAAGAGCATTGGCAAAAGATGATTTTGATCTAACATTGCCGGCTATAAATTATGCTTCATTAAATCCAAAAAGTCATAGAGATATAGAGCTTTTAGCAAGTGAAGCATTGGCATTGATAGAATCTATGCGCATTCAGCTTTTGCCTATTACAGACCATGATGAGCACATTGTTGGCGTGCTGCATATACACGACCTAGTCAATGCCGGCATAAAAAGCTAAGGAAAAATATGCGAATAAATAAATATATATCTCATCATACAAAATATTCAAGAAGAGATGCTGATGAACTTATCAAGGCAGGAGAAGTAAAGCTTGGTCGTCAAATTTTGGACGATTTGAGCTATGAAGTGCAGCCCGATGATAATATTTATGTCAAAGGAAGATTGGTCGAAAAACGCACTGAGATCACTGTCATAGTTTACAATAAACCAAAAGGCGTGCTTGTCACCAAAAAAGATGACAGAGGAAGAGCTACTATATACCACAAGCTCTCCGGTAAATACAGGCACTTCATTCCTGTCGGCAGATTAGACTATGCATCGGAAGGTCTTTTGATACTAACTGATGCGCCAAGAGTAGCTGAGATCCTAATGAATAGTCCGTTACCTAGGGTTTATAACATAAAAATAGACAAGCCTTTTACGCAGGAAATGGCAGAAGCTATGAAAAATGGCCTTGTGCTTGATGATGCCAGAGCCGGCGGCCATGAAAAAAGCAATATCACAGATATGTCGTTTGCACCGTTTGAAAGTTATGAGATTCGCTCAGAAAGTCCCAAATCAACAAAACTAAGGGTAACCATCAGCGAAGGTAAAAATAGGGAATTAAGACGCTTTTTTGCGCATTTTGGCGCTAAAGTCTTAGACCTAAAAAGAGTAGCTTACGGAGAAATAGAACTAAACAATCTACCTACAAACAAAACCAGGTATTTTACCCGCAAAGAGTATGACGATCTACATAAATTTATGAAAGCTCAAGCAAAAGAGACAAACAAAAGAGCACCTAGAGAAAAGTAATGAATCTGGCCATAAAATATCGTCCACAATCTCTTGATGATATCGCTGGCCAAGAACATTTGCTTGGGCCTGAGGGGGTTTTAAGAAAACTTCTTGATGCTAATGCCATATCCCATGCATTTTTTTATGGTCCAGCCGGATGTGGCAAAACCTCACTGGCAAGAATTATTGCCAAAATTACAAAAAGTCCTTTTTATGATATGAATGCAACGACGCTCAAAATAGAAGAACTTAGAACTATTTTTAAAAATCACACAAACTCACTTCAAAAACCGCTTATCTTTATAGACGAAGTACATAGGTTAAGCAAAACTCAGCAAGAGGTACTTTTGCCTTTTATGGAGAGATATGACGGAATTATACTCGGGGCTTCGACTGAAAATCCATACTATACGCTTACTTCTGCCGTGCGTTCAAGATCTTACCTATTTGAGCTTCGTCTTCTTGATAATGAACAAATGCTTGCATTATTGGAAAAAATAGTATCAAAAGAAAATATGCAAATAACCGATGAAGCCAAACAATATGCGGTGCATTCCAGCTCCGGAGATGCAAGAGCGATGCTAAATCTGCTTGACAGTGCTTCAAGGATCACTGACCTCATAACACTTGATTCGCTTAAGTCTCTTCGTCCGTTTGCCCTGCAAAGCGGCAGCAGTGAAGCCGGCACACATTATGACCTGGCTTCTGCGCTCATAAAAAGTATCAGAGGAAGCGATATAGATGCCGGGCTGTATTATCTTGCAAGACTTATAGAGGGCGGAGAAAATGCTGCTTTTATAGCCAGAAGGCTTGCTATACTAGCTAGCGAGGATATAGGAAATGCAAATCCAAATGCCCTAATGCTTGCCAGTAGTGTATTAAATATAGTTGAACATATAGGATATCCTGAAGCCAGGATCCCGCTCTCGCAGCTTGTCATATATCTAGCCTCGTCTCCAAAATCAAATAGTGCCTACGCAGCTATCAATGATGCGCAAAAATGCGTTCAGCAAGGACAAATATTAGCAGTGCCCTCACATATCAAACCAAATTCTAACGAGTACTTATATCCACATAATTTCGGCGGCTGGTGCGAACAAAAATATCTCGAAAAACCGATATCTCTTTATAAATCAAAGCTCATTGGATTCGAAAAAACACTTAACGAGTGGCATGAAAAAATAACTTTTAAGACAAAATGACCTTCACGGTTGAATCACATTTTTATGATATACTTTTAATTATTATAATTCAAGAAAGGATATATTTATGACAAAAAAATTAAAAACTTCACTACTGGCATCAGGTGTCACTATAGCGCTACTGGGAGGATGTGCGCAGCAAGGTTTGGTTGCTGACGATTCATACAACAGAACAAAAACAGGGGCTGTTGCAGGAGCGATCGGCGGTGCGATCATAGGTGCTACTACAAAAGGGCACAATAAAGGGCAAAGAGCACTCATAGGTGCACTCATAGGTGGAGCTGTAGGAGCCGGTATAGGATATAGCCTAGATCAACAAGCCAATGCAGTGGCACGTGCTTTGGGTACGGGCGTTAGCAATGATCCGCTGGCAGAACTTGACCCAAATAGAGAAATTATAGTAACCAAAACAGATTCTTATGTCAAAATCACATTTCGTGATAGCATGATGTTCGCTGTCAATTCTGCTACGCCAAGATCATCTGCACAAAGCAAAATAAACAAGGTAGGTACCGTACTTCAACAATATCCTCAAACCATAGTGCAAGTAGCAGGATTTACTGATAATACCGGAAGCTATAGCTACAACCAAAGCTTATCAGAAAGAAGAGCTAATAGCGTAGCTCGTGCTTTTGAAAATGCAGGAGCATCTATGGTATCAGCGATCGGATGCTCATATAATGCACCGATTGCGCCAAACACAACGGCATCAAATAAATCACTTAATCGTCGCGTAGAGGTATATTTGTATCCAAATGAAAATGCACAAATAAACCCTTGTCAACAATAAAAACCTATTTTTAAATTGAGACTGGTAATAAAAGTTATCAGTCTCTTTCTTGCGGCTTAATTGTTAAGCTGGCCTGTATCGGTATATGGTCTGACCTGGTGTGCCATTCACGACCTGATTTGACATGTGCTTCAACTATCTCCAAACTGCGCACATAAAGCCTATCTAATTTAAACCATGGAATAAAACTAGGAAATGTACGACCCGGAACCGGGCGTGGCAAGCGTTTTAATTTTCTATTTTGATGCTGTATCGTCTCAATAGCATCTTTTAATGTAAGCTCTCCTGTTAAAATACGATGCACGTGCAAATTCCAATCGTTAAAATCTCCTGCTATAACCAAAGGCACATCGTGTGATACATTGTGGCGCACATGCTCTATAAGAGCCTTCGCCTGTCTGATCCTGCTTCTCTTGAATAGTCCAAAATGCGTACATATCAGATGAATATCTCCATATTTGGGATGCTCTACAATAGCATGCAAAACACCTCTTTGTTCAAGTTTGTGATCTGAAATATCAATATTTTGCCAAGTTTTAATAGGATATTTAGACAATATAGCATTGCCATGGTGTCCATGCTCATAAAAAGCATTGGCACCGTAAGCTACATATGGATATATCTCGCCTTGCAATGCGCTTGTTTGCGAATGTGTATCTTTTGGCAAAGATGCATTACGGCGTTTTATATTAATATCTTGGACTTCTTGCAAAAAGACTATATCTACATCTATTTCTACTAAAGCTTCTTTTAATGTATCTATGCGACAACCATGAACCATAGAGTAAGCTTTGTGAATATTATAAGTAGCGACTGTGATCATAAATCTATCCAACCCATCAATGAAATCTTGAGTAGTATCTCATTTTCAATAATTATATCATTAAGATAACAAATTTGATATAAAAATATTTTACGTAAAATTTGTTTTTATATAGGATAAAGGCTATCAAGTCTAAATCTTGTCTCCAAGTAAACCAACAGCAAAACGACACTGAAAATCAAACTAATATAAATGATGATATAATTTTTAAAGTAGGAGCATATATGTCTTTGATTGCCTTAATAACCATTATAAATTACATTATAGTAGCTTATGTTGTATATCGCGCTATGTTGCGTCCTTATCGCGAACCTGCCTCTAGATTGGCGTGGGTATTGGTCGTAATTACCATACCGGTAGTGGGCATTATCCTTTATTTTATGTTTGGCGAAACCAGTATAGGGTTTATTCGCGCAAAAAATATGCAAAAACTCAAAAGTGAAATATTTCAAAACCGCTTCAAGGCAACCATTGATGAGCCTATAATTGACACTGTTCCAAAAAAATATCATCATATTTTTCGTATCGGACAGTCTATTAATGGCTTTTTGCCGGTCGGTGGCAATAAATATCATCTACTAGAAAATTCTGAAGCTATGATAGATTCTTTAGTTGAAGATATTGACAATGCCAAGCATCACGTTCATATATTATTTTATATTTGGTTCACAGATGAGAGTGGAAGAAAAATCGCAAATGCTCTTATGCGTGCCGCTAGCAGAGGCGTCGTATGTCGTGTTTTGGTTGATGCGGTGGGCTCGCGCAAACTGATCTCATCTACTGTTTGGAACGATATGCATAAGTCCGGAATACATGCTGTATCTTCATTGTCAATTGGCAATACACTGCTAAGAATGATATTGGGTCGCGTTGATTTGCGAAATCATCGCAAAATTGTGGTTATAGATAATAATATCACTTATTGCGGTAGCCAAAATTGTGCCGATGCTCATTTCAGCCCAAAAGACAAATATGCTTTATGGGTAGATGCCGAAGTTCGTTTTACCGGTCCAATCGCATTACAAAATCAGCATTTATTTATCCAAGACTGGCTCGCAGCTACCAAGGAAGATCTGCCGCCAACATATGAATATGAACAACCAAATGATATAATGGATCTAACAAATACCCGGATATCCAAAGATATGAGCAGTAAAATGAATAGCTTGTGCCCATCTCAAGTAGTAGGGACCGGTCCAACCGAAAGACATGATGCAATGTCAGATATATTTCAAGTAATAATAAGCTCTGCTCGTCAAAGCCTAACGATAACAACGCCCTATTTTGTTCCAAATGGGCCAGTGCTTAATGCAATATGTTCGGTTGCCAGAATGGGGGTAACAGTAAAGCTGATATTATCCCACAATACTGATTCATGGTTTGTGCGTGCAGCCAGTCACAGTTATTACCCTGAACTGCTAGAGGCAGGGGTAGAAATATACGAATATCAAAGTGAAGTTTTGCATTCAAAATTATTAACAATTGATGGAGAACTTGGAATGATAGGCTCTGCCAATCTAGACCGTCGAAGTTTTGATCTAAATTATGAAAATAATATAATATTTTATGATCAAAAACTCACAGAAGAGATACTCAAAAGACAACAATCATATATAGATAAATCTTTAAATATAAGCATTGAAGAAGTAGATGCTTGGAGCAAGCCTAGCTTGCTATGGTACAATATCAATGCTACATTAAGTCCGCTGCTCTAATATATAACATCATCAAATACCTCTTGTGATACAATACTGTTTTAACAAACAGAAGGAAAAAAATATATGAAATATTTTATAAGCTCATTTATCATAATGGCAATTGGCCTCTTAACAGCCTTTTTTTTAGGAGGGCTTGCGGCGATCTATGTAACATTTTTGCTCATAATTCTAGAGATTTCCCTATCGTTCGATAATGCCGTAGTCAATGCTAAAGTACTCAACACCATGGATGCTATTTGGCAAAAAAGATTTATACTTTTTGGTATACCCATAGCCGTATTTGGCATGAGATTGTTGTTTCCGCTAGGAATAGTAGCGATTGCGACCGGTATGGGATTAATTGAAACCTTGCAAGTCGCCATAGGCGAACCGGAACGTTATGAAGCAATTTTAAAATCCACAGAAAAAAATATCTTTGCCTTTGGCGGTGCCTTTTTGCTAATGGTATTTTTGGATTTCTTTTTTGAAGAAAAAGAGATATATTGGATAAAAATGTTAGAAAATTCCAAATTAATAACAAAATTATCGTTATTATCCAATGTAGAACTTTCTCTTGCTATAGCTGTAGGAATCGGGCTTGGTCACGCCACTCAAGATTTTAATGTACTTTTGGCATTTATGTATGGTGTATTGCTCCATGCGTTGCTGGGTATGGTAGACGATGCCTTTTCTACCGCAACGGTCAAAAATGGGCTTGCCGGTTTTATATACCTTGAAGTACTTGATGCAAGTTTCAGTTTTGATGGTGTCATAGGTGCATTTGCACTAAGCAGCAATATATTTATTATCATGATAGGCTTAGGGGTTGGTGCTATGTTTGTGCGTAGCATAACACTCTATTTCGTAGAGCATAAAACCTTATCAAAATTTAGATATCTTGAACATGGGGCTCACTATGCAATAGGCATATTGGCCGTAATCATGCTTATGAAGATCAACTTTCATATAAGCGAACTTATAACCGGAACCGTAGGAATAGGGCTCATAATATTAGCGTTTGCTCACTCTATCTGGGAGAATAAACGAGAATTATTAAAATAAATTAGACATCCCCCTAAAAGGCAATTGTCTTTTAGGGGGGATATACTTATTTTCCTATCTCTTGAACTGTCTCTTTGGTAGCGTCGTATGCATTTCCGACATCGTGTTTAACACCCTTGACCGTGCCTGTACAACCAGTTCCCATCATACCAATAAAAGCAGTAATCATTAACCAAAAAATAGTTTTTTTCATTTTTATTCCTTTTGTTGAGTAATTAACAAGATTATTATATTCTATCGTCTATTTGCTGCTCCTTAAAGTCAATGAAGTACACACCAAGCAAAAAAAGGATAAAATACGAAAAAGATAAAAGAAGAGGAATTATGCATGGTAAGTGAAATTTATACCTATACTACAACACACATGGATAAAAGCATAGAAGCTCTTAAAAGAGAGTTTTCTACACTTCGTACAGGAAAAGTAACAACAAATATAGTTGACAATATCAAGGTAGACTATTATGGTACTCCAACCGCACTTAATCAAGTAGGCAATGTTATAGTCCAAGATGCCACCACAATAGCTATCAGCCCATGGGAAAAAGCACTATTGAATCCTATCACAAAAGCCATTCAGGAAGCAAATATAGGGGTAAACCCGAATAACGACGGCAGCATAATCAAGCTATTTTTTCCTCCGATGACCGTTGACCAAAGACAAGAAATCGTCAAACAGGCCAAAGCAATGGGTGAAAAAGCCAAAGTCGCTGTTAGAAATATTAGAAAAGAGAGCAACGACAAAGTTAAAAAGCTTGAAAAAGACAAAGCTATTAGCGAAGATGAGATCAAAAAGGCTTTGGAACAAATACAAAAGATCACAGACGATCATATAGCAAAAATCGATGAAGCTCTAAAAACAAAAGAAATCGATATATTAAAAGTCTAATTATGAATATAGAAAACATTTACAAAGAAGCCGGTGCCCTACTAGAGGGACACTTTATACTCTCAAGCGGCAATCATTCAAACAGATACCTGCAAAGCGCGAAAGTATTAGAAGATCCTGCCACTGCTGAAATATTGGCAAAAGCTTTAGCTGAACAGATCAGGGCTAGCGGCATAGAAGTAGATACGGTATGCGCCCCTGCTCTTGGCGGTGTGATAGCCGGATATGAGCTGGCTCGTGCTTTGAAAGTGCGAAGTATATTTGCCGAGAGAAAAGACGGTCAAATGGAACTGCGTAGAGGTTTTGAGATCGAAAAAGGCGAGAAAATCATCATTTGTGAAGATATCATAACAACCGGCGGCTCAGCCATGGAAGTAGCCAAAATTATCTCTGAACTCGGCGGTGAAGTCGTAGCATTCGCCGCGCTTGCTAATCGTGGATTTTGCAATAGAGAAGGAAGCAGTATAGCTCGTCAATCAAATTGTAAGCTACTAGAAAATATTCCTTTTTATGCATTGGCTGATTTTGAATTTGCCATGTATGAACCAAATAATTGCCCTATGTGCCAAGAAGGTAGCGTTGCTATTAAGCCTGGAAGTAGAGCCTAGGCTCTCCTCCAAACCAAAGCTGCCAAAGATATATTTATATCACTTTTTTTTGGTTTTACCGATATGGTTTCAATAGGATAATTTTCTATTTTAAAAAGCAAATCAAGTTCATTTACCCTATTTTCAAACTCTTCCCCCAACAATCTTAGGTCATTGTCTAAATTTTTGATTTTATCTTCGATCCTGCTTTTATCGTTATTATCTTTAAATATCCTTCCCCCGTGTGACAACACTTTTCCTGCTTTGCTGGTATTGCTTCCCCCTCCAAACAAAGCACCCATTACTGCAACTCCTGCATTTAGCCAAGAGGCGGTAGATTCAGATTTCTCTTTGTCAAGCTGATAATTCAACGTTTCTATTTTATTGTTTATTGATACTTGTTTAGACTTTAGTTCACTTGTTAGTTTTTCTATTTGTTCATCTTTTTTTGCTCTTAATGCATCATTTATTTTAACTATAAAATCCGCCTTACTTTCATTTGGAGCAGATTCCATCTTTAGGCTTTTGCATATAAACAATTCAATATTTTGCGTCTGATAAATATAATCTTCTAATTCTCTTTGGGTAACTTTTAAGCCTTTGTCTTTTCTGATAAAATCAGGAACCTTCTCAAAAGAAGAGTTGCTTGGGGGAGTGGTTTGAAATCTGCTGAAATCTACATTGTCAATCACAATATTTGCAGTATCGATATGAGAGCTATCTCCCTCCAAAGGAATACTTAAAATGATATCTTTGGTCTCATTTATTCCTTTTGGTTGGTTGTAAAATAAAATTGTTCCTTTGAGTCCAACGGTTGGCACAAAATTATTTGCACCAGTTTCGAAATATTGCACTATAGATGCATCGATTGGCTGGGTTACTCTTGCAGCTGTTGCAGGCTTTGACTCCATAACAACATGGGTGATGATTTTTTTATTACTCGAAAGAGATATGATCTCTTCTTTTTTAAGCGGTCCCTTGAGATAGCTAAGCGTCCACCTAGTACCAAAAAGCTTTACGTCATCAAGATGAATGCTTTTTAGAAGAAAAGTTCTTTTTGGAAGACTTAAAAGAATTTTTTCTATCTCTTCTTTGCTAAAACTTGATCCTATTTGACCGCTTAAGCCATCTATAACTTTATTGATATCTTGAGATGTTTGAAGTCTTCCTATAAACCAAGTACCTATATTCGATAGACCTTTATAATCCAAATCTACCGGATTTTGAGTGCTCAATATCACCCCTATTCCAAAAGCTCTGGCTTGCTTCAAAAGCAAAAGCATCGGTTCTTTGCTTGGGGGGTTTTTGGTTGGAGGAAAATAGCCGAAAATCTCATCCATATAAAGAATCGCTTTAAGAACTTCTGTGCCGCTTTGTCTTCTCATCCACGCGATATACCTATTCAAAAGAAGTGACACAAAAAACATTCTTTGATTATCATCTAGATGCGCGATATTAAATATAGCCGCTTTGGCTTTACCATTTTCATCGTAAAGCAACTTGCCGATATCCAAAGTTTCACCTTGCAGCCATAATGCAAATGATGGAGATGCCAAAAGTGCATTGAATTTTGAAGCAAAATCAAATCTGTTTTTGCTTTCAAAAAAATCTTCAAGCGGCAAAACGCCTATTTTGTCAAATGAAGGCTTGATTATACTTGCTATCAAAGTCTCTAATGAAATATTTTCTTCATTTTGCCATGCATTGGATATGATCTGTGAGAGCAGCACATACTCTTTTGAAGTTGAATCATTCTCCCCCCCTATCAAAGACAATAAACTAGATGCTGTTGTCTTGAGATAAGACATATACGTATCCATATCCTGCAAAATTTCCTCATTTGGCACTTCCAGTGAGCTTAGAATATTTATACTTACGCCTGCTGTGCTTCCCGGGGTATAGATAGTTTTTTCAACGCTTTGAAACCTGCTTGCTCTCTCTTTGTCTTGTCCAAAACTTTCAATTCCTGCTAGCCAATTCGAGCAAACCTCTTTGGCATATTCTTTGGTCCCCTTTCCTTTTGCTGCAGCTTCATCTTTTACCCAATCCTCAAAGCTTGCCGGATTAAACTCACTGTCGACCAGACATAAATTTCCCATATCTCCTTTTGGATCGATTATGATAGACGGGATATTATCTAGGCTGGCTTCTTCTATAATTCCTACCCCAAGACCTGTTTTGCCTGATCCAGTCATTCCTATAATGGCCGCATGGGTGGTAAAACTTTTGTTTTTCATTAATGTCAACGCATCTGAAGGCTTCATTGTATTTCTATCTAAATCTTTGCCTAGATAAAACAGATCTAACTTTTCATAAATAGATGATGACATAAAGACTCCTTAGGATAAGAAAATTATAAATATTGTAGCCAAAATCTACACAAAATTGTAACTTCTAAAACTAACCCCAAAGGTGGTACAATGTCATCATTAAATAATTGAGATACATATGAAACATACATCAAAAAAGAAAAAATCCATATCTGCTACTACACCAAAAAGAAGATATGCTACAAAACTAACAAAGTTTAAAGCCTTTTTGATTGATAATTTTATGCTGCTTATGCCTATTATGTATGTGGTTTTTTACCTCATAATGGGTGGCCGAAGCGGTTTTGCCGAGCATAAGCTGTATGGATGGATAGCTATATTTTTACCGCTTATTTTGCTACAAGCTATATTTTTCTATAAAGACGGACAAACTCCGGGATATAAAGCTTATAATATCAAATTAATCGACGAGGCCACAGGCGAGAAGCCAAGTTTTGGCATCATACTATTCCGAAATTTTTGTGCATTACTGTCGTTTTTTACTATATTTGGGTGGATGATGATGTTTTTTAGAAAAGATTACAAGGCTCTTCATGATCTGCTGAGCAACACGGCAGCTGTAGACATATGAAAACAAACTCGGTTCTTGCCGTATGGCTTTTAAGAGGATATTATTTTTTTTATTTTGCCATGGTTGGTGTTTATATCGTATTTATGCCAAAAATCTTAACTGATATTGGCTACACGCCGTCACAAGTAGGCATTATATTTGCTTCTGCTCCCATGATGAGATTTTTGCTCCCGTTTGTTTTTCGCTATTACATCGCTCTAACCAATCGCATATTTCTTTCTTCTTTGCTGTTAAGCGTAATTGCAGTGATCCTTTTTTGGGGAACTATTGATAATTTTTGGAACTTTCTAGTATGCAATCTTCTCTTTGGTGCGGCTATGGGCATATCGTTGCCTTATATAGAAACTATATCTCTTAAGTTGCTATCAAAAATACAATACGGCAAAACAAGACTATGGGGCTCTGTTGGTTTTATGGCAATTGTGCTTTGGCTTGGCAAAGTCTTAGAAAGTCCCAATGATGGCTTGGCATATCTGACACTCACTGCATTTTTGACACTTATATTTGGCGCCGGCATAGGCATAAAAGATGCCAAGACCGATACGGATACCTTAGAAGACATACACTCTTTTTCGCTAAGGATCCACGCTCCGTTTTGGATTTCTATTTTTCTTTTACAGGTAAGTTTTGGCGGTTTTTATAATTTTTTTACTATATATGAAACCTCTCACGGCATTTCACTGGAGGTTACAAGTTGGATGTGGAGCTTTGGAGTCATTTGCGAAATTGCAATGCTCTATTTTCAAGGACCCCTACTCCATAGAAACCTACTTTCTATCATTAAATTCGCTACTTTTATCACTGCTTTGCGCTGGCTTATACTATATCTTTATCCTAGTTCTACAGAATTGATATTTGCCTCCCAATCTTTGCATGCTTTTAGCTTTGCTCTTTACCATACTGCTGCAATTAGCTATGTTTTTACACTTTATTCTCAAAAAAAACTGGCTCAACAGTTTTTTCTAGGCATTGCATTTGGGCTAGGAGCCTCCGTGGGTGCTTTGGTCGCCGGCAAATTTTATGGCGATATGCTTTTTGCTATAGAGGCGCTTATAGCTTTGGGGGCATTTGCTATTTTGTTTATTCCCTCAGCTAAAGGAACTAGATGAAACCATTTAACACAGCTGTCATATTTGCCGGAGGCAAAAGCAGTCGCATGGGTAGCGATAAGGCATTGTTGCCTTTTGGCGGATACGACTCCTTGGGTCAATATCAATATGAAAAGCTTCAAAAGATATTTAATACCGTTTACATATCTGCCAAACACGATAAATTTGATTTTTCGCCACCGCTTATAGCTGATATTTATGAGCAAAGCTCTCCGCTTATAGGGCTGCTTTCAATATTTGAAACGATCGATGAAAATGAAATTTTTATACTCAGTGTAGATGCACCCATGATAGAAAAAGAAATCATTGGACAATTATATCAAACTGCATTATCCAATAAAAATGCCGATGCCGTAATAGCCAGGAGCCCTCAAGGCCTTGAGCCGTTATGCGGCATATATCGTCGCTCCATAATCCCGCTAGCTAAAGAGTTTCTTGAGCTAAATAATCATAAACTTGTAGCACTTCTATCAAAAAGCAAAAGCATATATCATCTATTTGATTCCGATGAACCGTTTTTAAACCTAAATCATCCAAGTGAATACGAGCAGGCAAAAAAATTATTTAGAGGCAAGGGGCTCTTTTAGTTTAGATTCTATTTTGCTCACGATTTGTATGGTCTCGAGCACGGAGTCTGGATTTAAGCTTATAGAATCTATCTTCATTTTAACCAAAGCTTCTGCCATTTCCGGGTAATCCGAAGGTCCTTGTCCACATATTCCGCTATGTCGATTATTTCGTTTGGCGCCCTGCACTGCCATATTTATCATTTTCATGACACCAAGGTCGCGTTCGTCATAATCAAATGCAACTATCTCGCTATCGCGATCCACGCCAAGCATAAGCTGGGTAAGGTCATTGCTGCCTATGCTAAAACCATCAAAAAATTCACTAAACGAATCTATCTCTATCACATTATTTGGTATTTCACACATAACATAGATCTGCAAACCGTTCTCTCCTCTTTTGAGCCCGTATGTTTCCATGGCATCTACAACCTTTTTGGCTTCTTTAACACGTCTGCAAAATGGTATCATTAATATAACATTGTCAAAGCCCATCTCTTCTCTGACACGCTTCATCGCCTTGCATTCCAAAGCAAATCCATCTTGATAATTTGGATGAGTATATCGCGAGGCCCCCCGAAAGCCCAGCATAGGATTGGCTTCCTCGGGTTCAAAGAACTTTCCGCCCAAAAGTGAAGCATACTCATTGGTCTTAAAATCACTCATGCGTACAACACAGGATTTTGGATAAACCGCTGAAGCTATACTTGCAACGCCCTCAGAAAGTGTTTTGATGAAAAATGTCTCATTATTTTCATATGCCTGGGTGAGTTTTTCTATCTCTTTTATGGTTTGTTCATCGGTTTTTTCTGGATAAATTAGTGCCATAGGGTGAACTTTGATCGAATTGCTAATTATAAACTCCATGCGAGCAAGCCCTATTCCATCCACCGGAAGAGAGGCAAGCGAAAAAGCAAGATCCGGATTGCCGAGGTTCATCATTATTTTTGTTTTGGTCTTAGGAATTGTGCCTAGATCAATATGCTTTATTTCATATTGTAAAATACCCTCATAAACAATCCCGACTTCTCCCCCTGAACAGCTAACAGTCACCTCTTGTCCATCGCGCAATACCGTTGTAGCATTTTTGGTTCCCACAATTGCCGGTATTCCTAATTCCCTTGAAATGATAGCCGCATGACATGTTCTTCCCCCACTATCGGTAATAATAGCTGAAGCTATTTTCATTATAGGTTCCCAATCAGGACTAGTAGTAGCAGCAACCAGAATATTGCCTTCTTTAAACTCATGCAGATTACTCGCATCAATAATCTTTTGTACTTTCCCGCTACCAATTTTGCTACCTATGGCATATCCTTTGGCAAGTATTTTTGACTCTTCTTTTAGCGTATACATTTCAAAAATAGTTTCGCTTTTTCTTGATTCTACCGTCTCAGGACGTGCTTGCACAACATAAAGATGCCCATCTATACCATCTTTTGCCCACTCTATGTCCATAGGCTTATTGTGCCCTGCTTTTTTTGAATAGTGCTCTTCTATACTTATGGAATATTGCGCAAGCTCTATCGCTTCATCATCCGAGATACAAAACCGTTTTTGGTCTGCAAGCGGCGTATTAACCACCTTGGTATATTCTTTTACGGCTTTGTTTTTGTTGCCGTTGTCGGAAAAAATCATTTTTATAGCTTTTTGTCCCAATCTTCGTTTAAGCACAGACCGATACCCCTTTTTTAAAGCAGGTTTGTGCGCATAAAAACTATCCGGCTCCACGCTTCCTTGCACTATGGTCTCACCCATTCCATAAGAAGCGTTAATAAATACGACATCGTCAAACCCGCTTTCTGTATCAATAGAGAACATAACTCCGCTTGTTCCTATATCGCTTCTGACCATTTTCATCACTACTACGCTCAAATATACTTTCATCGTATCAAATCCATGATCATGTTTGTAATGAATAGAACGGTCGGTAAAATTGGAAGCAAGACAATGCTTATAGGCATCTAGCAATGCTTCTAGCGAACTGATATTCAAATAGGTTTCGTTCTGTCCCGCAAAAGAAGCTTCCGGCGAATCCTCAGCTGTAGCCGAACTTCTCACGGCAAGCGTGATGTCCTTGCCGTATTCATTTTTAAGCTGATCGTATCCTTGTGCGATCTGATCTATGAGCTCATCAGGAAGCATGCATTCAGTTATGATTTTTCTGCACTTTTTACTCCGTATCTGCAACTGATGGATATCATCCATGTCGAGTTTATCAAGTAGCTCATGAAGCTTCTCCCATGCTCCATTGATATCAAGTATCATTTTATAGGCACTGGAAGTAATAGCAAAACCATTTGGTATACGTATCCCTTTTTTTGAAAGATTTTGATACATTTCTCCCAAAGAAGCCCCCTTGCCGCCGACAAGATCTACATCTTCAGCTCCTAGTTCTTTAAACCATTTAATGTATTGCATGATCATTTCTCCATTACGCTCGTCTATCTAATTTTATCATGATTAATGTATTTGTTAATATAAAAGGAATAAAATTAAATTAATATTAGTAATAAAAGGATTCGTATGGCTATATTGCAATCATTTGGTGCGGCAGAAACTGTAACAGGATCTTGTCATCTGATCAAATTACAAAACGGTATCAAGATCTTAGTTGATTGTGGACTATTTCAGGGGTACGCAGAAGAGCGCAATCACGATCCTTTTGGTTTTGAGCCCGAAGATATCGATTTTCTTTTGATAACGCATGGCCACCTGGACCACGTGGGACGCATTCCAAAGCTGGTCAAAGAAGGCTTCAGAGGCACCATTGTCACACACAGCTCCACAATGGATCTAGCCGAAATAGTGATGCTCGATAGTGCAAAACTAATGGAAGAAAGCTATAACATTAGCTTCAAAAAAGCCCAAAGGAGAGGCGAAGAAAAAGAAGTAACAAAACCACTATATACCGAAAGTGACGTGAAGTCCGTTTTTAGCCTGCCAATGATCTTTACATCATATGATGAAAAAATAGGTCTCGGCAATGGCATATCGGTCAATTTTAAAAATGCCGGTCATATTCTCGATTCGGCAATTATAGAGCTTTTTTTTGAAGAAAATGATACGGTAAAAAAAGTTGTATTTAGCGGTGACCTTGGAAATGATGATGAGCTGGTTACTCCTCTTCCTGATATTCTCAAAGATGCAGATTCTCTATTGATAGAATCAACATATGGCGACAGAAACCACAAGGGTGTTAAAGAGAGTGACGAAGAACTACGCCAAGTGATATTGGAAACTTTTGCTAAAAAAGGAAATGTTCTTATTCCGTCTTTTGCCATAGAGCGTACACAAGAGATATTGTGTCTGCTCAAGCAAATGTATTACAAAGGAGAACTCCCGGAATGCAAAATATTTCTTGATTCGCCTATGGCTATTCGAGCTACTGAAGTATATAAAAAATATCACGAAGAATTAAATGAAATCTGTAACGAATTTCTAGAACGGGATGGCACCATATTCGATTTTCCATACCTTCACTACACTTCAAAAGTAGAAGACTCCAAAAAGATCAATGAAATAAAATCACATTGTATCATAATCGCAGGGGCTGGGATGTGCAATGGAGGACGTATACTTCAGCACTTCAAACACCGTTTATGGAATGAGAGAAATGCACTTGTATTCGTGGGCTACCAAGTAGAAGGGACGTTAGGCAGATATATAATCGACGGCGCAAAAACAATAAAGCTTTACGGAGAAGAGATCGTCATAAAAGCCAAGGTGCATACGATTAACGGCTTTTCTGCCCATGCAGATCAAAATGGCCTCATAGAGTGGATGGGTAAATTCAAAAAACTTGATAATATCTTTATAGTTCATGGAGAAAGAGACAAGCAAGAGATTTTTCAACAAGAAATAGAAAAACGATTAAATAAAAAATCTCATATTGTCAAACATGGGGAGAAAATCGGAATATGATTGATAGCATAGATAGTAAAAGTATAAAGCGTGAAAAATGAAGAAAATTATAACGATCGAAAAATTAATTGAAGAAGCAAAAAAAATTGTCGGAAAATATGAACTATCTACCCCTGATTTTTCTGCAGGATCAGTAGCTGCTGCACTTTTAACAACCAATGGAAATATATATACCGGAATTAATATCGAAGTAGCATGCGGTATCGGATTTTGTGCAGAACATTCGGCAATCGCACAAATGCTCAAACACAGAGAAACACAAATCGAAATGATTGTTGCACTAGATACAACGATCATCAGACCGCCTTGCGGACGCTGCAGAGAACTGATGTTCCAAATTGATTATAAAAATTTAAACACAAAAGTATACATTTCTAGAAAAAAATATATGACCCTAGATGAGTTACTGCCTTGCCGATGGAATCCAAGCTTATAGCGTATCTTGCATTAAAATGCAGGATACGAAAAGATTTTTATTTTTTTTCCAAGATTTGAGTTATCATTTTTTTAGCAAAAAAAGTGAACTTATCAAACAATCCACTATGGAATTTATTTTTGTGATAGATCATATAAAACTCTCTGTGACACTCGAACTTCTTAACATCCACTTTGTGTAACCTGCCGTCAGCTAACTCTTTTTCGACCGCAATTTTAGAAAGACAGGCAAAACAACGTTTGCTCCTCAATATGTTTTTTATAGATTCGGTATGTCCAAGCTCTAAAAATATATTCAAAGATTCAACTTTATCTTTGATGCAGTTAAGAAATACTTCCCTTGTGCCGCTTCCTTGTTCTCTGAGTATCCATTTTTCGTCTGCCAAAGAGTCTATATAGCAACTCTTTGCCATTTCGGCATCTGCAGTTACTACTACCAATTCATCTATTCCGACTTTTTCTTTAAGTACTTCCGGATCATCAACTGAGCCTTCTACAAAACCCACGTCAATCAATCCTTCTCTTACCATTTCGATAATATTTTTAGTATTGCCGTTTTTAAGAGAAATTCTTACTTCCGGATAACTATCCATATAGCTACAAACTATTTGCGGCATAATATAATCAACGATTGTTGTACTGGCCCCTACACGCACAATCCCCTTGTTTGGCGTATTTTGAAACTCAGTTTGGATATCTATCACTTTTTTATAAAGCGGTTTTATCTCTTTATGAAAAGATCTACCAACCTCGTTTAGAACCAATCTTTTGTTTATGCGATCAAAAAGCGGTCTTCCTATGGTGGTTTCAAGCTCTTTGATAGACATAGAAATCGCTGATTGGCTCAAGTCCATCTCTTTTGATACTTGTGTCAAGTGTCCCTTCTCGACAACATTGAGAAAAATCTCTATTTGCCTAAGTGTAATGTTCATTTTAATCCCCTTTTTATCACTTACACTGATATTTATCAATCCTATAATTGATTTGCTAATTATGCCATCTTTTTAATATAATCTTAATCAATTTTAATGCTTAAATACAAAAACTAAGGCTTTTTTATGAAAAAACTGATTTTATCCAATAAAAATTATATTTCTGGTGTAATTTTTGTAGCAATATTTGCTGCTGCTGCAACATTTATAGCCGATCAAAATATAATAAAAACCTTGGGATTATCTCCTTTGGTTATTGGTATTGTTATCGGTATATTCTATGCAAATACACTGCACAATAAATTTCCTGCCCAGTGGGAGAGCGGTATCACATTTTCAGCAAAAAAGATTTTACGTTTTGCGATTGTGTTTTATGGGTTTAGGATTACATTTCAAGCTATATCTTCAGTAGGACTCGAAGGTTTTTTGGTCTCTCTTATTATGCTTTCTACTACTTTTATATTTGGAACATGGCTTGGGTATAAAATTTTTGGTATGGAAAAAGATACATCTATGCTAAACGCTTCAGGGGCCTCCGTGTGCGGTGCTGCAGCAGTGCTTGCTACTGAACCGGTATTAAAATCTGAAGAATATAAAGCTGCAATTGCGGTTTCTATGGTAGTATTATTTGGAACGATAGCAATGTTTCTTTACCCGGTATTGTATAGCACTATATTTGAAAATGCTTCAGGCTTTTTACATATGTCTCCAAGGGAATTTGGCATATATGTCGGAGGGACGATACATGAAGTTGCTCAAGTTGTAGCTGTGCCGTTTTGCATACCCGGAGCTCCCGAAGAGATGGCAAACAATGCTGTAATTGTTAAAATGACACGAGTCATTATGATAGCCCCTATGCTAATCGTTTTAGGCATATACTTGAGTTATGACTCTAAAAAACAAGGCAAAGGATCAGGAGAAAAAGCCAAACTTGTTATTCCTTGGTTTGCTGTATATTTTATCGGTGTTGCAGGTTTTAATTCGCTGCATCTAGTCCCTGAAAACACCGTAGCTATCATTAATGAAATTGATACTTTCTTGTTAACAATGGCTATGACGGCACTTGGCATGGGAACACGTTTTGCAAAATTTAAAGGACTGGGGCTTGCACCAATATATACTTCTGCTGCAATGTTTGCATGGCTTATGATCGGCGGTTTTGCAGTAACAAAATTTGTTTGCGAAGTATTATAAACCAAGAGGCCGCAACTTTTGTTACGACAAAATGATGCCGGTGCATATCTTTATATATCTTTCAAAAGTTTCAAGCTTTCCAACCGGATTATTTTTTTATCGCACGTAGTTTATTTAAATAGTTATAATTATCATAATATAGTATTATAACAATAAAAGGTTTTAAGCTTGAATCGATATACTCTGAAAAAATTAACTGCCTTTCTGCACACTAAAAAAAGGATTATATTTATGAAAAAAATGATGATTTTACCTATAGCCCTAATGCTTGGAGCATGTACGCAAACAACCACGATCGGTACACCAGATAAAAATCTAAAAGCCGTCGAAGCAAAAGGAGTTTCTCAAGCAGATGGTCTTATATCGGCAATAAAACCTGTACTTATGCAATCACTCAAAGCCGACCCGACCGGCGCATCCGGAATGACGGCTTGTGCGAACGCAGCTATGCCGCTTACTGATGAATACAACAAACAGTTGCCATCGGATTCCAAAGTCAGAAGAACGGCTCTAAAATATAGAAACCCGGCAAACAAACCTGATGATAAGGATATCGAGGTTATGAATAAGATCATAGCATCCAAAAATTTTGCTCCGATGGTAGTAGAAATGAATGACAGCTACAGAGTATATAAACCACTTCCTATGGCCCAACCGTGTATGGCTTGCCATGGTGACATAAAAACCATGAACAAACACACGAGAGAAAAAATCAAAGAGTACTACCCAAAAGATCTTGCAACAGGATTCAAACCTGGAGAATTTAGAGGCGTAGTCGTATCAGAAATCAAAAAATAATATTATTTGCGTCTACGGTAGCTCAAGGCTTCAAACAGGTCGCTCTTTGCGATCTGCCCATGCCCCTCAAGGTCGGCTATTGTGCGGGCAACTTTTTTGATACTGGCTATACTTCTGTGAGTAAGCCCAAATCTGTTTATAGCACTATCTAATACTTTGGAGGCTTCGCCGTCAAGCATACAAAACTTCTCTATATCTTCTTCATTTAACTTGCCATTTAACTTGGATTGATTGCGACTTTTTTGAGCCATAAAAGCTTTAATGACACTTGAATGCATTGATGAGGAAGTGATATCAGACTTGTCTTCGCTGCTGACTTCTTGCATAGTCACAAAAAGATCGATCCTATCCAAAAATGGATCGCTTAGCCTATTTTGATAGCGCTTGATCTCAGCTTCATTGCATCTGCACATTTTGCTTTTGGACAGAAGGTTGCCACATGGGCAAGGATTCATAGCTGCTACAAACATAATATCCGATTCATAGGCTATCTTGGCATTGACTCTGGCAATATGTACCTTTCTATCTTGTAATGGCTCTCTGAGCGCTTCTAACACTTGCTTAGAAAAGTGTGGCAACTCGTCAAAAAAAAGTATACCATTGTGAGCAAGAGCAACTTCGCCGATTTTTGCTTGAGCAGAACCTCCGCCAAATATAGATGCGCTTGTAGCTGTATGATGGGGCGATCTTATGGGACGCAGTGCTCCAAAATTTGGCAACATCCCATCTAAAAATTGATGTTTGGCAAT
>JAFGWQ010000031.1 GCA_016937075.1 Campylobacterales bacterium
AAGCAACAATATGAAAGATTACTTCAAAATGGTAAAAGCAAAAAACAGGCTCTCATTGCTGTAGCCCACAAACTGCTTAGAATTGCATTTGGGGTTTTAAAAAATAATGAACCGTTTTTAATAGATTATGCCAAGAGGAGAAATGTGTTAAAAATTTGCTAAAAAGACTTGACTTTTAACACAGAACATTCCGTGCTTTGAGCCGGAATCCACAAATAACAAATTTAAACGTAAACCCCTGCGCCCCCTGCTTTCTGACCCTACTTTTTAAATTAATACTTTTAGAGGAATTGCCCAAAATTGGTATTCTTCAATTTTATAAGGCAAAACTTTATCTCCACCGTACATAACAATACCTTTGAAGTTTTTATGATTCATTGTTTTTGCAAGTGCGACAAGACCTTTAAAATATTCACTTTTTAAATTTGATCCTGATTTTATCTCTAATGCTACAATATCACCATTGCTAGATTCAATTACAAAATCTACCTCTTTCTTCTGTAAATCCCTATAGTGAAAAATTTCTACACTTGTATTTGCACAGGACTGATGCTTGATAAGTTCACTATACGCAAAGGTCTCTACGAGATTTCCTAAAAATTCATTTTTCCCGATCATTGAAGCTTTAAGATCTACATTTAACAAGAAACAGGCAAGTCCTGAATCTATGAAATGTACTTTTGGACTCTTTATGACTCTTTTTTGTATGTTATTGGAATAAGCCGGAACAAGCTTTATAATATACAAAGCTTCTAGCAATTGTACATATTTTGCTACTGTTTTGTCGGCAATTCCTATGCTGTTTGCTATGTTTGTATAGTTTACAAGTGAAGCAACTTGCCCAGCCAATACACTTAAAAGCTTTGAAAGATGAGAAATTGTATCTAGCTGTACATTTTCAATCGTTGCGATATCTTTTGTAATCCTTGCTTTTATATAAAAATCAAACCAAGCTTTTTTTGCTTTTGTGGGAAGTGTATAAACTTCGGGATATCCACCATTAATAACAGCACCGATAAATTCTTCTTTAGAAATAGCCTCAAAATCGCTCTCAAATCTATTAAAATCATCGCTAAATAGCTTATCTATAATATTTATATCTCTGTTGTTAATCTCGCTATATGAAAGCGGAAATAGATTAAAGCTCGCCATCCTGCCGGCTAGAGATTCTTTGATCTTTCCATTTTTAAACATATCAGATGAACCGGTGAGCAAAAACATTCCTTTTCTATTTTGCTCATCTGCACTCATTTTAATCGCAGGTATCACGTCAGGTATCATTTGTACTTCATCGATAGCAACATTATCCTCTTTTGAGATATAACTTATAAACCCGTGTGGGTCTGCTGAAGCCGTATTGAACACATCCGCTTCATCAAAAGTGTAATATTTCATTCCCTTGTTTTTTGCTATGAGTTTTTGCAAGGTCGTTTTACCTGATTGTCTAGGTCCATTGATGGCAACTATCCTAAATGCTTTTAACATTTCAAGTATGATAGATTCTAGTTTTCTGTGTACCATCATATGCCTTTATTATGAAATAATGATATTAACTTTACGGATTTTATAGAGAACTATTACGAAATTTATAAACATATAATACGAATTTTATACTTAAAAGTAAATTGTTTTTTAGATTAGTCATGCTGAACCTGTTTCAGGATCTAAAAATAGAGATTCCGGATTTGGTTCCCAATGACGCGAAGGCGAAGATTCATCCATTTTAAATCTTCGTCATGATCGCATCGTTGCAAAAGGTGTAGGGTGGGTTTGCTAACCCACCGATTTAAATCATAGTGGTGCGTTGGTGAACACACCCTACAAAATACCTTTCTTTTTATAAAGAAAGGTAACCAAAGAAAAGCGTCATCCCAGCACAGGCGGGGATTCATAAAAAGAGATCTTCACGAAGTCTAAAGACTTCTCAAGATGACAAAAATTCCACAAAGTGGAGATAGTCACATTTCGCCCGCTATGACAAAGGGGAGCGTCATTCTGAGGCATGAAATGCCGTGAGAATCTAAAAAAAGAGATCTTCACGAAGTCTAAAGACTTCTCAAGATGACCAACACTTCACCCTTCACCCCTTTCGTCATCCTCGCGTAGGCGGGGATCCACTCTTTTTACGGATAAATGCATGATATACCAAAACCCCCAATATAATCCCTACCATATCCGCCACCATATCAAATGACGAAAACTCTCTTGGCGGCAAAAACGACTGGACTATCTCTATCTGCAAACCAAATGCAAAAAGCAGCAAAACTTTTAGAGCAATACTCAGATCTCTAAAAGCCAATGAGATTAAGATATACAAAACCATAAAAGCAAATAGATGATTTAATTTATCCCATCCTAGAGTTACAGACTCCACGCCCACCGTAGCAGTAGCTAAAAATTCTATGACAAAAAGTGTAATGAAAAAAGTTGCTTGGTGGATGTATCTCAAAAATTGGTCCTTATTTATCAAATAGATATGCATGCAGTATCTTGGTTTTATTAGTAGCATCAATTTGTTTAGAATCAGTTTTTATTTTTATTAGATCAAAAAAATGTCTCTGACACAGATCATATACTCTTCTAAAATAATAGATATATACACTCCATGAATTAGGGTCAAGTGAATAATAAAAGCTCAACTCATCTTTTGAGATAAATATGCGTCTAAAAAAGCGTCCCAATATCGGCTCATCAGATAAAAACACTTTGGATTTATATTGTTCATATCCTTTAGAAGATTTATCATATTGCCACATAAAATCTATCGCCTGCTTTATCAACTCGGCTTGATCTGGCTCATCCTTTATCATAACTAAAAGTTTGTCGGGGAGCTTACATTTAAATAGCTCAGATGTTATTTGCATGACCATCAATACTCCCTTCGTCAATCCTCTATTTTCGGCACGTATCAAAAATTTATCCCAATTTATCTCATCGCCTCTATTTTTTAGGATCATATAGATATCCAGATAATGTCGCAGATCCATTTTAAACAGATCAGAGTAGCTGATATGCATACATAGATGCAGCAGCAGATCTTCGATATCAAGATACATATGATTATGACCCTCGCAGACTCTTGCATTTTCCCATAATTCATTCATATCTATATTCTTATCCTCAGATAGATAACCGTGCAATTCCAATATTATATGTTTTTGCGGATGAAATTGCTGATAAAGATGATGCTGCAATATATTGAAATCTTGCTCGGTAATTGTTTTTTCGCATTCATATCCGAGTTTTACGCTGCATATATAGGCATCTTTTATCTCTTTGCGAGGAACCAATAGATCAATATCTCTCATGTAGCGAAGCCCAATACGAGGATAGATGTCGTCTTGCACCAACTGCAGACCCTTCAGTCCGATGACATCTATTCCATTTTGCTTAAACTCGTCAGCAATGCGTCTAAATTCAGCTATCAGCGCCATATTCCGAAAAGTATTTATTTTAAATGATTGCTGCAACGCTTCTTTGACACTTTCGGGGATCAACCCTAATGCCCCAACCTCTTGTAAGTGATAATATAGATATGCTGCGACATGCTGCTTGCCGGCAAGGTCAATGATGCCGGCCCACTGTGCGTCTGTGATATTAGCTAAAATGGCTTGGGGCTCCGAACTTAACAATTTTAATAAAATATTTTTTTCGCTCATATATCAAACTCCTTAGTCTGCTTCTCCCAAGAAGTGGCATATAGCCCTTTAAGAGCGAGTAATTCCTCGTGAGTTCCTGACTCGACGACTCTACCATCATCCATCACATAGATCATATCGGCATGGCGCGCAGTGGTAAAACGATGAGTGATAATAAGCGTAGTTTTACCACGGCACAAAGAGGCAAATCGTTCAAGCCAATCTATCTCGGCCCACGAATCAAGTGCACTGGTAGGCTCATCTAGAAGAATAAGCTTAGCATCCCGCATAAACGCTCTAGCCAGAGCGATACGCTGCCACTCCCCTCCGCTAAGTTCAGCTCCGCCGAACCAACGACCAAGTATCGTATCGTATCCATGCTCAAGATTACTTATAAAATTGTGCGAACCTGCTGAGCGCGAAGCTGCTATGACAGCCTCTTGATCTTCCTTATTATTGGCCAAAGCAATATTTTCTTTTACGCTCATATGATAATGCATATAATTTTGAAATAAAACTGACATATGCCTATGTATATCTTCGGGATCAATGTGAGACAATGATATACCGTTTAACCGTATCTCTCCGCTATCAGGATCATAGAATCTGCACAATAACTTGACTAATGTACTTTTGCCCGCACCGTTAGTTCCGACAATCGCTGTAACTTTACCTGCCCCGAGAGTCAACGACAAATTATCAAGTGCTGTTCTATCGCTATGCGGATAACGAAAACTGACCTTATCAAACACTATCTCATAGCTATCACTGCTTGGAAATATATCTTTATATGTGTTCTTGGCTATCTTGATCGCCAAAAATTCAAACAAATTTTCCAAAAAAAGAATGTTTTTATAAAGCTCGCTTGCATTTCCAAGAAGTGAACGCATGATACGCTGTGCTTGGGTAAACGCTATATAAAACATACTCAAAAATCCTATACTGACATGGCCCGTGAGCGTCTCATACAGTGCCCATCCCATGACAAAAGCCAAAACCAAGAAACCCATAATAAGACTCAGACTTTCAGCCAAAAACTCAGATCTCAGTAGAGAGAAGTATCCCGACCTGATCTGAGTTCTTTGGTGCCAATATCGCTTTTTGAAAAACTCGCCAAGATCAAAAAGACGCATCTCAGAAGCATGTTCACTATCCGTCATTACATAATCAAAATACCGCAGCCTTCTCTCCCCGGCGGTATTGTTTGTGCGCCATGCATGAAATTTGAGAGTAAAACGCAAT
>JAFGWQ010000032.1 GCA_016937075.1 Campylobacterales bacterium
GTACTCTAGCTCTTGGCAAATCTTCCATTATTTTATCCTTGACATCTACGCCGAAGCGTATTTTGCAACTACATCACCCATTTGCGAACAATTACATATTACCTTGGCATCATATGCACCTATATCGCCTGTACGATAACCCTCTTTGAGGGCTTTTTTGATAGCATCGTCTATTTTTGCAGCTGCTTGCTCTTCACCCAAAGCATATTTGAGCATCATAGCTGCGCTTGAAATAGTAGCAAGCGGGTTAGCAATACCGAGGCCTGCAATATCAGGTGCACTTCCATGGATCGGCTCATAAAGCCCAACACTCTCTCCAGTACTTGCGCTTGGAAGAAGTCCGATCGAACCGCTTAGCATGCTAGCAGCATCAGAGAGGATATCTCCAAAGATATTACCGGTCAAGATCACATCAAATTGCTTTGGATTGCGGATAAGCTGCATAGCTGCATTATCTACATACATATGACTAAGCTCAACTTCCGGGTATTCTTTGGATATCTCCTCAACTATGTCTCTCCAAAATTGACTCACTTCAAGCACATTTGCTTTGTCAACTGAACAGATACGCTTATCTCTTTTCATGGCAATATCAAAAGCAACTCTTGCTATACGCTCTACCTCATTCCTTGTATAGATCATAGTGTTATATGCATAATCTTCTAGATATTCTCTAGGTTGTCCGAAATATATACCGCCGGTTAACTCTCTTACGACCATAATATCAACACCGCTTACTACTTCAGGTTTAAGCGTAGATGCATTTACAAGTTCATCATATACAATTGCCGGGCGCAAATTTGCAAATGTTCCCATTTCTGCTCTAAGTGCCAAGAGACCGCTCTCAGGTCTAAGGTGTCGCTCTAAATTATCCCATTTAGGGCCGCCTATGGCACCGAAGAGTACTGCATCACACTCTTTAACTCCGTTTTTTGTATCTTCCGGAAACGGTACGCCTGTCGCATCAATAGCAGCGCCGCCTAGCAGCATTTCATGATATTCAAATTCCAAACCGCAGTTTGGAGCAACGGCTTCTAAAACCTTGATAGCTTCACTTACTATTTCAGGCCCTATGCCATCCCCTCTTATTACACCTATTTTGTACTTTTTTGCCATATTAATTTCCTAACTCTTTTTTTGCAAACTCCATAAGCCCGCCTGCATCTACAAGTGATTGCATAAATTCAGGAATTGGTATAAACTTATATGTTTTAGCTTGGCTTATATTGATAATTTCGCCTTTTTCCATATCGATCTTTAGAACATCGCCTTCGTTTATCTCATCAGCTTCTTTAAGTTCAAATATAGGCAATCCCATATTGAATGCATTTCTATAAAAGATCCTAGCAAATGTAGGAGCTACAATAGCGCTTATGCCTGCAGCTTTTAGTGCTATTGGAGCATGTTCGCGACTACTGCCGCATCCAAAATTCTCACCTGCTACAATGATGTCGCCTACACTCATTTTAGAAACAAACTGCGGATCGGCGTCTTCCATCACATGCTTGGCTAGCTCTTTTGGGTCACTTGTATTTAGATACCGTGCTGCGATTATCAAATCTGTATCTATATTTTCTCCAAATTTCCAAACTTTACCTTGCACGAGCTTTCCTTTTTGTCTTAAATTTGGGCGATTATATCTAAAATTAGCATAAAATGACAAACAATAATGTTGCTAAAATAACAAAAAAAATTACAAAAATTCAACACAATTAAAAAAATTTCGGTATAATATGCTTCAATTTACGAAACAATTAAAATTAGAAAAAGTTATATCTCTTATTATTATATTAAGCTAATTAAATAAGAGGCTTTCACAATAATTACACTAAAAATCAAGGACACATAAATAATGGCAGAAAAAGATAGCATAGTTCGCATAGAAGAAATATTGGGTGCCAAAAAAAAGGGCGATTTCATCACATATGAAAATATAGCCAAAGAGTTTGCTAAACCTATCACAAGCGCACAAGCTAAAAAAATATACAAAATCGCCAATGATAAACATATCAATGTCATAAGCGCATCAGAATATGCCAAAAACGCCACTATCAGGCAAGGTGTGAACAGAGAGCTTTTACGTAAAAAACAACACGATGGCAATTTAGAAGAAGAGTTTGATTTCGCGAAAGAGAAAGAACTCCTAGAGTGGAGCAGAAGCGACAGTCCGGTTCGAATGTATCTACGTGAAATGGGTAAAATTCCGCTTCTTACAAAAGAAGAAGAGATTGATCTGAGTGTTCAGATCGAAGAAGGCGAAGATATTATTATTGATGCTATTTGTTCAGTACCGTATCTTGTCGGATATATTATCAAATATAGAGAACCGCTGCTTAACCGCGAAAGACGAGTTAAGGAACTATTTAAAAGTTTTGAGGATGTCGATACAGAAGAAGAAAGTGAAACTGAAGAGACAGATGGAGTAGAAGGCGAAGAAGGCGAAGGCAACGGCTCTGAAGAAAGCAAAACAAAACCTGCAAAAGATGATAAAAGAGTACAGCAAGTACTTGAAAGCTTCAAGACTCTCGAAAAAGCAAAAAAAGAGTGGATGAAAGCACGTAATGAGCTTATCAAAATGATCGAAGAAAAAGGCGAAGAAGAGTCTGAAGTATTATTTTTCGAACGACTCAAAGTTGCTTTCAAAAAAGAACAACTTAAAAATGCTTTATTGCAATTGGGGCCAACAAGTAAACTTATAAATGAACTTGTTAAAGCCATGGAGACTGCACTCAAAAGCGATGACAGTTTTGATAAAGAATTAAAAAGATTAGAATACAAACTTCCGCTGTTCAATGAGATACTTCTTAAAAATCACCAAAAAATACTCAAAAATATTATCAATATGGACAAAGAAGATATAGCTCTAGCCGTGCCTGAAGCTACGATGGTCAGCACTTATGTAGAGATAAAAAAACTTTTTGAAACCAGAGAAGCCAGTAAAGGCGGTTTTGATCTAAGTCCTGAAAAATTGGCTGAAATTCTTAATCAGATCAGACTAGGAAAAACAAAGAGTGAAAAAGCCAAAACCAGAATGGCAAAATCAAACCTTAGATTGGTTGTCTCGATTGCCAAAAGATATACCAATCGTGGATTACCTTTCTTGGATCTTATTCAAGAAGGCAATATCGGACTGATGAAAGCTGTTGATAAATTTGAATATGAAAAAGGATACAAATTTTCAACATATGCGACATGGTGGATCCGCCAAGCGATCAGTAGAGCTATAGCAGATCAAGCTCGTACTATTCGTATCCCTATCCATATGATAGAAACCATTAACCGCATCAATAAAGTAACACGCAAATATATCCAAGAAAATGGCGCAGAGCCTGATATGGAAACTATTGCCAAAGAGATAGGATTATCGGTAGACAAAGTACGTAATGTCATCAAGATCACAAAAGAACCGGTCAGCCTAGAATCTCCTGTAGGAGATGAAGATGATGGAAGATTTGGTGACTTTATTGAAGATAAAAACACACTAAGCCCAACAGAAGAAGTGCTCCGTGATGACCTCAATAACCAAATCGATGAAGTACTCGAGCAATTAAATGAACGCGAAAGAGCGGTTATTAGAATGAGATTTGGGCTCCTAGATGACGAAAGTGACAGAACATTAGAAGAGATAGGTAAAGAACTCAGTGTCACCAGAGAAAGAGTCAGACAAATTGAATCATCGGCTATAAAAAAACTCAAACATCCAAAAGTCGGCAGAAAACTCAAAAATTATATAGAAGAGTAAAAATTGGATTTTTATGCGCTTATCATAGGCACCGAGATCTTAAATCGCCGCCGCAACGATAAGCATTTTGAATTTTTGTCACGCAAACTTGCCAAATACGGCTATACGCTAAAAGGCTCGCTCATCATAGCCGATGAGCCAAATCTTATAGTATCAGCACTCAATTGGCTGGGTTCCCTGCCAAATAGCATAGTTTTTAGCTTCGGGGGTATCGGCTCAACGCCAGATGACCACACTAGACAAGCAGCAGCTATAGCTTTGAGTGACGGAAAATTGTATCAGAACAAAGAAGCTAAAAAGATCATCGAATCGGCTTTGAGCGACAAGGCGTATCCTCATGCTATCAAAATGGCAAACTTACCGCTTGAAGCACACATTATAGAAAATCCATTTAATCAAATGCCTGCATTTAGTATGTTTGATCGTTTCTTTTTTGTGCCTGGATTTCCTGAGATGAGCCATCCTATGATCAAAGATATTCTTGCTAAACTTGATATCACTCCACGAAAAATCTATCGTTATACTTTAACTGCACTCTGCAAAGAAAGTGAGCTCATCGAGACCATGGAATCATTACCTAAAAATATAGAGTGTTCATCTTTGCCAAAAATATACAGCGATGGCCCTAGAGTTATACTCTCTGTAGCATCAGATGATGACACGGGGGCTAAAAATGCTTTTGAAATGTTCACGCAAATGCTTGATGCAAAAAATATCCATTATGCTTTGCATGATGAGCATGAAGATCAATAAACATCCAGTCATTATATCAGGACTGTATCGATCTTCTTTGGTAGTGAAATCTTTGTAAGCCAACAAGATCAAAACGAATGCCGATAGCAATACAAGCATACCGCTTGAAACGATGCCAAGCAGTACCGAGCAATAGCTGCGCTGATACTCAAAACAACAAAAAATCCGCGTTCTTCCTGCAAAACGGCAAAAGCCTGACTCATGCTGTATCTTGAAAATCCGACAATATAAATAAAGAGGGCGGGCCGCCTTTTCTACTACGTTTTTTTATATAATTAACTACTTTGAAAATAACTTTTTGATAAAAATATCTTCAAAATCTAGCCTGCCTTCTCTTTTTTATTCTTATATTTTATTTTAAGTTTTTTTATATATTATTATACATATTTAATTATAAAGGATTATAAGTGAATAAAATATCTAAAATAGTTTTTGCTTTAATTGCTCTTATCGGCATCGGAGCTGGGTGGTATTTTTATCAAAATAAATCTTCTGATGGCGAAGAAAAGAATTTGGCCGTTGTTTATACCGTAGAGGGGAATGGGGAAACAAAATTTGACGACCTGATGGACAACAAGCTTTCAGATATCGACTTTACAGTTACAGATCCGCACAAAAGGATCAATGATTCATATAAAAAACATTTTGACTCAACCAAGCTTGACCTGATCAGCTTTATGCCTACGGTTAATGTTGAAAAAATGAAAGCTCTTTTTACAAAAGAGCCTAGGCTTGCGCTTTATAGCCCATTCAATATGCTCGCATTTAAAAAAACAGGGGAAAACAAAACACAGCTTATGCACCTGACTCCTGAAGCCATACTTGACATTGCCGGTATTACAGACGAAGGGGTAAAAGCTGAGTTTACGGCCATGTTCAAACCTCTTGATGAGAGGATCGAGAAAGTTTTTGGTGGCAAAAAAAGCTATATTACCTATAATACTCTAGATAATGACAGAATAATGAATTTCGAAGTTACATTCAAAAGGCCTGAAAAAATATCTGACTTCGTAGAACAATTTCAAGAAAAATTTGAGGAAAAATTTGAGGAGAACAAA
>JAFGWQ010000033.1 GCA_016937075.1 Campylobacterales bacterium
AGATAGCAGTTTCGCTAGCTGCTGTAAAAATAGCAATTTTAGCAGGGGAGAACAGACGTAATTTAAAATATCTTTCAAAAGACAAATGAATAGGATTAAATGTGATCACAAGCAAAAGAGCTACAAAAAAACTTTTCATAAAAGGATAAAAAAGCCAACCAAACATACCGAGTGTTACAATGATCATGATTTTCACAAATAGGTTTTGTTCCACTGATACTCCTTTGTAAAACGCCAATATAGAATTTTATCTAAAACTAAACAATTTTGTATTAAATAAAGATTTAACTTCTATAAAACTTTTATAAAATAGCAATGATTATAATAATGATATATAGGAGTTATTTTATCTTTATTTAAACTTTTTATGATATCATTTTCTTGTAATAAAAATTATCTAAAAGGAAAATGAAATGTTAGTTACTAAAAAAGCTTCTGATTTTACAGCTACAGCTGTATTGGCAGATGGATCTATAGTGGAAGATTTTAATCTTTATAAAAATATAGGTGAGAAAGGCGCAGTACTTTTCTTCTATCCACTTGACTTTACTTTTGTGTGTCCATCTGAAATCATAGCATTTTCTCATAGAATAGATGAATTTACAAGTAGAGGTATTAATGTGATCGGCGTATCTGTAGATAGCCAATTTTCTCACTTTGCATGGAGAGAAACACCGGTAGAAAAAGGTGGAATCGGACGCATTAAATACCCATTGGTTGCAGACCTTAATAAGCAAATTTCAAGAGATTACGATGTATTATTTGGCGAATCTGTAGCTCTTAGAGGCTCTTTCTTGATTGATGTTGATGGTACGGTTAGACACGCCGTGATAAATGACTTGCCGCTCGGTAGAAATATCGATGAAATGATAAGAATGGTTGATACTATGCTATTTACCAATGAGCACGGAGAAGTTTGTCCTGCAGGATGGCAAAAAGGCGATGAAGGTATGAAAGCAGACACAAAAGGTGTTGCTGAATATCTTGAAAAACATGCAAGCGAATTATAGTTTTTACTAAAACAAAGGAATTAGACGATATGATGAATTATATTTCTATGCTCAAAGAGCATGGGCTTAAGGCAACTTTTCAAAGAATGCATATACTTGAAGTTATTGGAGAGTGTGGTCATAAAGATATTGATGAAATTTATGCTGAAGTTATAAAAATTCATCCATCTTTGTCTTTGGCAACCATATATAAAAATATTATAATTATGAGCCAAAGCGGGGTATTGTCCGAAGTTCCTGTTGTCGGTAAAAAATCCAAATATGAAATTGCCAAATCGGATCATATTCACTTGATTTGTACCCACTGCGGCAATATAGAGGACAAGCACGCATCTGTAGATAATGAAAATCTATTAGATAAATTGGCAGCAAGCGAACATTTTGATCTTGATAAAAAAGAGATCAATTTATATGGTGTTTGCAGTCATTGTCAAAACATAAAAGTCTCTTAAAAATTTTACAAAGAGATATAAATTCTATCTCTTTGTGTTCATAACCTACTTTTAGATATAATCCAATTAACTTTTATATACATTAGGAATTTTAATGAAATTGGCAGTTGCTATCACTGGAGCTAGTGGTGTTGGGTTGGCGCATAAGTTTATACAATACCTTCCTAGTGATATAGAACTTCATGTAGTAGTCTCAAAGAATGCCAAAATAGTTGCTCATTGTGAGTCAAGAGAGTTTATACTACATGATGACGATGATATATCTGCATCCATATCTTCTGGTTCATTTGAAGTAGATGCAACAGCTATTATACCTTGCAGTATGAATACGTTAGCAAAAATCGCTTGCGGTATCAGCGACAACCTAACTACACGCATCGCTGCAGTAGCTCTTAAAGAGAGAAAACCTCTTTTGCTTGCTCCGAGAGAGATGCCGTTTTCAACTATAGCTTTAGAAAATATGCATAAACTTTCCCTTATGGGCGTTATTATCTCTCCTCCTGTGATGGCATATTATTCTGATTGCAACAATTTAGACGAGATGGAACGATTTTTGATAGGCAAGTGGTATGATGCCTTGAATATCCCAAATGAACTTTATAAGAGATGGAAGAGTAATGATCAACAAATATAAAAGAGCCATTTATCCGGGAACCTTTGACCCTATTACAAACGGCCATTTGGACATCATACAAAGAGCTTGTACTATGTTTGACGAGGTTATAGTAGCTGTAGCGCAAAGTGAAGAAAAAAAGCCGATGTTTAGTCTCGAAGAGCGGATAGATATGATCCATGAGTCTATAAAGATATTTCCAAAGGTTAAAGTGGTTGGTTTTAATACGCTTTTGGTGGATCTGTCCGATAAGCTGGATGCTAATATTATCATTAGAGGTCTTAGGGCAGTAAGTGATTTTGAGTATGAGCTTCAAATGGGATATGCTAATTCGTCCCTAAAAAAAGATCTTGAAACTATATATCTAATGCCAAACCTTGACCATGCGTTTATTAGCTCATCAGTCGTGAGATCTTTATTGAAATTTGATGGCAAAATAGATCAT
>JAFGWQ010000034.1 GCA_016937075.1 Campylobacterales bacterium
ACTTTGATACTTTAAAATGGTTTCAATTTATATAATATTTGCCTATTTTCTTAATATCATTTTTTTATCCAAATCATAGTAAAATACGTCTTATTACCACATCAGTAATTAATTCACAACAAAGAAGTATATCGATGCTTTATGCTCTTGCTCATTTTTTCTCTATCAAATTTTTTGGCTATATTACCGTCAGAGTCGGTATCGCCTTTTTCTTATCTTTGGGTTTATCACTATTTTTGATGCCTCGCTATATCAGGTGGGCGATCGCCAAAAAAGCAAATCAACCTATCAACAAATACGTACCGGCACATGAAGGCAAAAAACACACCCCTACTATGGGTGGTGCCGTATTTGTCGTTTCAGCTATAATTGCTACATTAATAGCCGGCAATTTAGTCAACCTGTACCTTATAGGCGGACTTATAACCATAATAGGCTTTGGGCTTGTTGGGTTTAAAGATGATCTTGGCAAAGTATTATCTGGCAACAATCTAGAAGGGCTTACCCCAAAAGGTAAATTTTTACTCCAAATCGCAGTTTCTCTAATAGTTGTTGGGTTACTATTTGTCATGAATTTTTCTACGCATTTTTATATACCGTTTTTGAAAACTCCATTATTCGATATGAGTTATATGTCAATCCCATTTTGGGTCATGGTATTTTTGGCTACTACAAATGCTGTCAATCTCACAGATGGGCTTGATGGGCTGGCAACTGTGCCTTCTGCTATATCGCTTGCTACTCTTGGATTTATCATATATGCTACAGGGCATTTGGAACTCAGCCGCTATCTTCTTATACCTCATATCAGCGGGGTTGGAGAAGTGACCATTCTTATAGGAGCATTTGTGGGTGCATTGCTTGGCTTCTTGTGGTACAACTGCTATCCGGCTGAGATTTTTATGGGCGATACAGGCAGCTTGGCTGCAGGCGGGTTTATAGCTTATTTGGCAATTTTAGGTAAAAGTGAAGTTTTGCTTATCCTCATTGGGCTTGTTTTTGTAGTGGAGACAATTTCTGTTATCTTGCAAGTAGGCAGCTATAAGCTTAGAGGCCAGCGTATATTTCTCATGGCGCCAATCCATCACCATTTTGAACTTAAAAAATGGGCTGAAAATAAGATAATAGTACGTTTTTGGATGGTTGCATTTTTAGCAAATGTACTGGCGCTTATCACTTTGAAATTGAGATAAAGAAGGTAGAAGGTAGAAGGTAGAAGGTAGAAGGTAGAAGGAAATTAATACAAAAAACCCTTTTATCCTTTATCCTTCTGCCTTCCTCCTTTATTATAAGGAAAGACATGAACACACAACCAATCAAACCCACTCTTTTTGGATACGGCAAAACCACCAAAGCGATTGCCAAACTTCACGGCGGAGGATGTACGTTTTTTGATGACAATACCCAAGAGCCCTATGTAGATGATATGGGCAATCATATACTCCCATCACACCTATTTGACCCCGAAGCTAGTGAACTTGAAGTCATGACGCCGAGCTTCAAGCCGTCTCACCCATTGGTTACAAATGCTAAACACTTACTTAGCGAATATGACTATATATTAGGACGACTGCAAGACAAGCCATTCAATATATGGATAAGCGGTACTAACGGCAAGACCACGACCACTCAAATGCTCACTCATCTATTAGCCAAACGAGGTGCTGTAAGTGGAGGAAATATAGGCACTCCTCTAGCCGAACTTGACACCGAAGCACCTATATGGGTACTTGAGACAAGCTCATTTACTTTGCATTATACACATACTGCTTCACCAAACATATATTTATTGTTGCCTATTACGCCGGATCATCTCGATTGGCATGGCAGCGCAGAGGGGTACACAGCCGATAAATTAGCGCCGCTGCTAACCATGAGAGAGGGTGAACTGGCACTTGTCCCTGCCGGTTTACCACTGCCTCAAACCAACGCTTTTGTAGTTGAGTACGATACCAATGAGTTTGTGGCAAATTATTTTGGCATAGAAAGTTCAAAGCTGAGATTCAAAGGAGCATTCCTCCAAGATGCCTTGCTGGCTCTTGCTGTTACCAAGGTATTGTATGACGAAATCGACTATGAATGTATGAATGCCTTTATTATAGAAGGGCATCGCCAAGAAGAGCTCAAAGATGCAAAAGGTCGCCTTTGGGTAAACGACTCTAAAGCTACCAATCTAGATGCTACCATACAAGCTGTGAAAGTCTATAGTGACAGGCCTTTGCATCTTATACTTGGCGGAGATGACAAAGGAGTTGAGCTAGATGAACTTTTCATGGCTATCAAACCATTTGCTCCTACTATATATACAGTAGGAGCAAATGAGGATAAACTATTAAAATTATCTGAAACATATGGATTAAATGCCGTAGCTTCACACACAGTAGCAAATGCGGTACAAGAAATTGACAAAAACCACACCAAAGATTCAGTTGCCCTGCTCTCTCCTGCAGCAGCAAGCTTGGATCAATTTAGCTCTTACAAAGAGAGGGGCGATGTATTTATGAATAGTGTTAGGGCGTTGTAATCCTCTGTTGTGCTTAATAAAGTTTACGCATCTTTGTCATTCCTTGCAATGACTATATTATAATGGAACGTCATTCCGTGCCACGACACGGAATCCATGGATACCGAATCAAGTTCGGTATGACGAGAGAGTGTCATTGCGATGACAAGCAAAAAAGTAAAAAATTACATTAATTATCCATTAATTTCAGCAAACATTAATATTAACCCGCTATAATTCTATCCTCTTTAAAGTGGCTCGATAGCTCAGTCGGTAGAGCAGCAGACTGAAAATCTGCGTGTCGACGGTTCGATTCCGCCTCGAGCCACCATTTTTTGAGAAAAATCAACAGATTTACAACAATCACAAATCTTATATACTCCTTATAAAGCCCGATTACACGGACTTTACCAGCTAATACTAAATTTTTTTATTAATTTTTCGTTAATTTTCTTGACATTCATAAATAATCTGTGTTATACTTGTGGTCATTCAAAACAAAAAAGGAGTATAGAATGAAAAAAACTTTGTTACTTTCAATAGTAGCTTCTACTATGATTATGGCGGGCGGTGATATCGCTCCAGTTGAGCCGGCGGTTGTTACACCAGCTCCAGTAGTTGAGTCTAATTGGAAATTTAGCGGTCAAGGCGTAGTTTA
>JAFGWQ010000035.1 GCA_016937075.1 Campylobacterales bacterium
AGCAAGGGATGTGCCGAACTATATAAATCTCAAGAAGAAGATAGAAACAAAAGAGTAAAAGCTAGATAAACAATAGTCTAAGGAGATATATGAAAACTTCAGAAATTTATGCGTTTCTAGATACTTTAAGTCCATTTTCTTTGCAAGAGAAGTGGGATAATAGCGGTCTGAATATAGGAAGCATGGATAGAGAAGTAGAGCAAATCTATATTGCTTTAGACGTAGACAGTCATATATTGCAAAGCATAAAACCACATAGCCTTATCATCACACACCATCCTTTGATCTTTGGCGGATTGACATCGTTGGATTTTTCTAGGTATCCGTCTAATTTGATGGAATTGATGATAAAAAAAGATATAAGTCTTATCTCGATGCACACAAATTTTGATAAGACCCATTTAAATAAGTACGTGTTCGAAAAAATACTCGGTTTTAAACTAGAAAATGAAAGTGATTTTGTTTGTACGACTCATGGTAAATGGACTTTAGAAGAGTTAACAGGCCTTATAAAAGAAAAGCTTGGCATGGAATTTTTGAAAGTCGTTGCTCCCAAAAAAGAAATAGTTTCGATAGCTATGACAACCGGCTCTGGAGCATCGCTAATTGATGCCATTGAGGCTGATTGTTTTTTGACAGGAGATATCAAGTATCATGATGCCATGAAAGCAATTAGTCAAAATCTCATGATGGTCGATATCGGGCATTATGAGAGCGAACGATTTTTTGTGGATATTTTAGCAGGGCATTTGCAAGTTTTACCTATTTTGGCTATAATTGCGCATTCAAAAAATCCATTTTCTTTTCTAAAATGAAAATCACCGCACAGGCATTGCAAATTATGCTTATATATTAAGAAGGACAACGCGTGAACAGAAACCTACAAGAGCTCATTGAACTCTCAAAAATCGATAAAGAGATTGATAGTTTTAATCCTAAAATCGAAGCTATTGATAAAAAATTACTGAAATCTCAACAAAAACTTGATGTGCTTCAAGACGAGATAAACAGTATTAATGCTTCCATAGAAGATAACTATAAAAAAATAAAAATGTTTGAAGAGCAAATATCTACTCTAAGCGAGCAGCTAAATGCTAATGCCAAAAAAGCAAAAGATGTTTCAACAGAAAAAGAGATGAAAGCACTTTCACTTGAAGAGGATATAGCAAAAGAAAAGATGTCATTTGCCAATGAAGAGATAGAAAGAATCGGCAAAATAAATGAGAAAAAAAGTGCCAGCCTTGAAGAATTGAACGCTGAACTCGAATCTTTAAAAGTATCTTTGGCTGAATCAAACAAAGAAGCTCTTGAACAAAAAGAAGTAATAGAAAACAGTAAATCAAATCTGTTTAAACAAAGAGAAGAGATAGCTAATCAATTAGAACAAAAGATTTTATCATTTTATGAAAAAATCAGACTTTGGGCTGGAAATAGTGCAGTTGTGCCGGTAAGAAAACAGGCGTGTTACGGATGTTATATGAAGATCAGTGATAAATCTTATGCTGATGTTATAAAATCAGAAGAGATCACTACTTGCCCACATTGCGGCAGAATTCTCTATATAGAGAGAGAAAAAGACGAGAATTAATTGTATCGTTTCTTCTTTTTTTTATATTTAGCAGTTATTGCTCTTGCTTGGGTTTTGGCTCTACCATTTTTATGGATACTTTCCAAATTAAAGTCCAAGCACAAGGAGTCATTGCCAGCAAGGTTTTGGCTTAAACATAATAAACCTTTTTTGCCAGACGGCATCTGGGTGCATGTATGCTCCTTTGGTGAAGCCAAGAGCATAACTCCGCTAATTAAGAAAATACCTTCAGATCTATTGCGCCTTAGTGCCACAACAAAGACAGGTTTTGACGAAATAAATAAATTATCAAAACAAAGCAGGTATTTGCCGTTTGAGCCGCTTTTGTTGACTTGGATAAAACCACAAAAAATGCTTATAGTTATGGAAGCAGAACTTTGGTATCTATTGTTTGCCATTGCACACAAAAAAGGCGCAAAGACATTGCTCGTTAATGCTAGAATGAGTGAAAAATCATATTCAAAATATTTACGCTTCAAGTGGCTTTATAGACGTATTTTTGAGCAGATCGATGCTGTTTATGCACAAACCAATGAAGATGCCGCAAGGCTTATAACTTTAGGGGCGAAGAATGTAGAGGTAATGGGCAATATCAAATTTGCAAGCATTGCAAAATCTACTAAAAAGCTTCCAAAACCGGAAGGCATATTGGTATGCGGAGCTAGTACGCACGATAAAGAAGAAGCCTTAATACTTGATGCTTTTAGGGTATTAAAATCAAAGAGATTAGATGCTAAGATAGTCATAGCACCGCGTCATCCCGAGAGATTTGATAAAGTAGAGCGTATCATGGAATCTTTTGCAAAGATACAAGGCTGGAGTTATCATCGTTGGAGCGAGAGAGCTGATTTTCAAAGCGATTTGGTGCTTTTTGATACTCTCGGCGGACTTGTGAATGTATATGCCATAAGTGATGTCGTGGTCCTTGGTGGAGCGTTTGAACCCATAGGCGGACACAATGCGGCTGAAGCAGCGCAGTTTGGATGCAAAATAATTTCAGGTAAAAACTATTTTAACCAAATAGAGATTTTTGCCGGTATTGAAGGTATCAATATAGTAGAAAATAATGAGTTAAAAGAAGCACTTTCATATCCGAATCTTTTGCCAAATTCATCTTTGATTTCAAAAGCAAATATAAAACCTATTTTGAAGCAGATAAAAGATGTTTTACAAAATTGAAGATAACCTTGTAGTAATTAGAGTCAAAGCTCAGCCAAAAGCTAGCAAAAGTGAGTTTTGTGAGCCTTATGGAGACGATACAATCAAAGTACGCATTAAAGCTCCGGCAGTTGAAGGTGCGGCAAACGAAGAGCTGTTTAGGTTCTTGTCAAAAACATTTAAAATACCCAAAAGTAGTATAATACTAAAAAGTGGTGATACTAGTAAGATCAAAGTGATACTGTTTCCTTTGAGTGAAAAATTTAAAGAATGGATAATACAAAATGGCTACTGAAAAAGCATATAAACTTTTGGCATTGCAAAAAGGAATATCAAACAATAAAGCAAAAGAATTAATTGACAAAGGTCTTGTGTATGTAGGCGACCAGAAGGTCAAGATAGCAAGAGCAGAGATAGCAGATGATACCAAATTTCGTGTCGAAAAGCTTGAAGATATCAAAGTCATATTTGAAGACGATTATATATTGGCTATAAACAAACCGGCATTTATGGATAGCTACGATGTCCAAGATAATATATTTGGGGCTACATTGCTGCATCGCTTGGATAGAGAAACTAGCGGCATATTGCTTTTTGGCAAAGACGAAGCATGGACGGCCAAAGCTATCGAGGCTTTTCGTCAAAGACAAGTAGAAAAAGAGTATGTAGCATGGGTAGAGGGTGTAGTTTATGAAGAGAAGGATATCGATATGCCGATCTCTACGCATAAGCATAATGGCAAAGCTTTCTCAAAAGTAGATCCAAACAAAGGCAAACCGGCTCGTACACGGATCAAACCTCTTGAAATTCAAGGCAAAAAGAGCAAGATAGATATCGAGATCGGCACGGGACGAACACACCAAATACGTGTGCATCTAGCGCATATCGGACATCCTGTTGTCGGCGATGAGTTTTATGGAAGCAGAACAAAATCAAAGAGAATCCTGCTTCATGCTAAGCGTATTGCAATACTCGGTTATGATCTTGAAGCTCCAGAGCCAGCAGATATTCAGAAGTATAAGTAAGAAAAACATATTATTAAGCCCCTCTTGGGTACAATTACTTAGATATTTATAGATAATTAAGGCATGATATATGTTCGATACCATCACCGATAGTTTCAAAAATGCGATAAGCAAAATTCGTTTTCATGATGATGAAAAAGCACTAAAGAAAGCAACCGATGAGCTTAAAAAATCGCTTCTTAAAGCCGATGTACACCACAAGGTAGTCAAAGGGCTTATCACCAATGTAGAGGCAAAGACAAAGCAGCTAGGCATTGGCAAGGATAATTTCCTAAGAGCTTTGAGCGGCGAACTTAATGCTATTCTTACAGCTCCGGGCAATCAAGGTTTTGTATTTGCTTCCAAACCGCCTACAGTTGTGCTCATGACCGGTTTGCAAGGAAGCGGAAAAACTACTACTACAGGAAAGCTCGCATATTTTCTAAAAGAACAAAAAAAGAAAAAAGTGATGATAGTAGCTGCAGACTTGCAACGTCTTGCAGCGGTTGAACAGCTCAGACAGATTGCTGCTCAAATCGATGTGACTTTGGTAGCTGATGAAAAAGCCACACCTCAAAATATTGTCAAAGAAGCATTAGAGAAGGCCTCTAAAGAACTTTATGATGTAGTGTTGATAGATACAGCAGGACGATTGGCTATAGACGATGAATTAATGGAAGAACTTGCGCAAGTTAAGCGCATAGCCGATCCTGATGAGATATTTTATGTAGCTGATGCAATGACCGGTCAAGATGCTATCAAAACCGCTATTACATTCAAAGAAAAGATCGGTATAAGCGGGGTAGTGCTCAGTAAATTTGACGGTGATAGCAAGGGAGGTGTCGCTCTTGGTCTTGCCGAGCAAGTAGGGGTTCCTCTGAGATTTATCGGTATCGGCGAAAAAATGCCGGATTTAGAGCAATTTATCCCAGATAGGATAGTAGGCCGTCTTATGGGGGCAGGGGACATTGAGTCTCTTGCAGAGAAAACCGCAGCAGCGATTGACCCAAAACAAGCCAAGAAATTTTCACAAAAAATTAAAAAAGGCAAATTTAATTTTAATGACTTTTTGGAACAGGTAGAATCTGTAAAAAAACTAGGCTCTATGAAATCGATCATGGGAATGATACCCGGCATGGGTGCCATGGCAAAACAGCTAGAAAATGTAGATCTTGATAATTCGAGCGAAATGAAGATTATAAAAGCAATGATCTCATCTATGACACCAAAAGAGAGAGAAGATCCCGACCTGCTAAGTAACAGTCGCAAAAGAAGAATAGCACAAGGTGCCGGGTTGGATCAAATGCAGGTAAATCGTGTACTAAAACAATTTGCAAGTGCAGCAAAAATGGCCAAACAGCTCTCAGGCAAGGGCGGTATGAAACAGATGCAAGACATGATGAAACAGATGCAAGGTGGCGGCGGCTTCCCAGGTATAAGAAGATAGCTGCAAAAAATAGAGATTTTAATATACTTTTTATAAATTTTATGGTATATTTCCATTTCTAAAAGTGCTTATGAGTCTTTTGTAATTTCAAAAGAGTTGTCAGCACTTAAAAAGTATATAATTTGAAGGAAAAACATGACAGTAATTAGAATGACTCGTATGGGCAGAAAGAAAAAACCATTTTATAGAATCGTAGTAACAGATAGCAGAAAAAGAAGAGATGGCGGCTGGATAGAGTCTATAGGACATTATAACCCTGTATCAGCTGATAAAACTTTGGTTGTTGATACTGAGAGACTTAACTATTGGATAAGCGTTGGAGCTCAAATGAGTCCAACTGTGAAAAAAATCACGACTGCAAAATAATAACAAATGGTTAAAGATTTTATAGAATCTTATACTAAACTTCTAGCAACCCACCCTGAATCCGTTCAGGTGGTGCTAACTGCTTCCACACAAGAATGTGATGAAATACAAATTTTAGTTCACCCGCAAGATATTGGTAAAGTTATAGGCAAAGACGGCAAGATGATCAATGCTATTAAAACTGTAATTTCAGGATGCAAAGCCAAGGGCGGCAAAAATTATCGTCTAAGCGTGCAGGCATCCGAGCCTACAAATGTCTAAATTTTTTATAGCACAAATCGGTCGTACAGTAGGACTGATGGGTGATTTGAAACTCCATCTTCATACAGATTTTCCAGAACAATTCAAAATAGGATCAAGATTCGATAGTGATCGTGGCGAATTAGAAGTAATATCATACAATAAAGATAGAGACATTATAAGATTTCGTGGATATGAGAGCATGGAAAGTGCCAAAAAACTCACAAATACCAAGCTTTATGCCAGTGAAGAACAGACAAAAGAAATTTGCAGCCTAAAAGATGGCGAATATTTTTGGTTTGACATCATTGGATGCAAAATAATCGAAAATGGTGAAGCTTTAGGCATAGTTAAAGATATTGAGAGACTAGCTATAAATGATTTTTTACAGATAGATACTGCTCATGAACTCATTGAAAACGGAATGCCAAAAAGTTTTTTAATACCGTATATCACAAGGTATATCTTAAATGTCAACTTGGAAACAAAAGAGATCGAAGTTTGTGATGCTAAGAGTATTTTAGAGAATAGCTGATGCGTTTTTCTTTTGTTACACTATTTCCTGAATTAATCGAAGGATACTTTAACGAAAGTATTTTGGGGCGGGCAAAAAAACAAGATATCATACAGATCGATTTTGTGAATCCTAGGGATTTTACGCACGATAAGCATCGCAAGGTAGATGCGCCCATGATAGGAGGAGGAGCTGGTATGCTCATGACTCCACAGCCACTTGTTGATGCAATTCGTTCTATTCGTAATAATGACCAAGATACTCATGTGGTATTACTTTCTCCAGTAGCCAAAAAATTTTGTCAAAATGATGCTATAAGGCTTGCTAAAAAATCTCATTTGGTTTTTGTCAGCGGCAGGTATGAAGGTATTGACGAAAGAGTGATAGAATCAGAGGTAGATGAAAATTTTTCAATAGGTGATTTTGTATTGACAGGCGGAGAATTGGCAAGTTTGGTTGTATGTGACGCAGTAAGTAGACATCTAGACGGTGTGCTTGGGAATGAAGAGTCATTGAGCGGCGAAAGTTTCGAAGAAAATTTACTTGAAGCGCCGTCTTTTACCAAGCCGGATATTTTTGAAAAAAAATATATAATTTCAGAGTATTTAAAGGGTAATCATAGTAAAATTACAGCCTTAAAAAGGGCATTATCGCTCTATAAAACACAATATTTTAGACCTGATTTGTATAGAAGGGTCGCACAAAAGGCATCGCATAATGAGAAATAGATACATTGAGAGATTTGAGCAAGCGCAAATCGAAAGTAAAGAGATACCGCAATTTAGAGCTGGTGACACACTTAAAGTGGCTGTAAGAATCACTGAAGGTAACAAAGAAAGAGTTCAAAATTATGAAGGTCTTTGTATTGCTATAAGAGGTGAAGGTACAGGCAAAACATTCATGGTACGCAAAATGGGTGCTAACAGTATCGGCGTAGAAAGAATCTTCCCGTTATATTCTGATAGTATTGAGAAAATTGAAGTACTCAGACGTGGACGCGTTAGAAGAGCTAAACTATTCTATCTTCGTGACCTTAAAGGTAAAGCAGCTCGTATTAAAGAGCTTAGAAGAAAATAATTCTACAGAGGCATCTTGTGCCTCTAAAAACACCCTCCCTCCATTAATTTAATTTTTTATTTTTCTCATTTTTAATAAATTGTCAAATATGCTATAATCAATAAAATTTTATAAATCAAGAGAGTATCTTATGAATTCTATCAAGATCATGTTGCTATTTTTACTAAATCTAGTTTTTTTAAATGCACATAGTGTCTTGGATGATTGGAGCGGTGCCACAGTCGATGAAGTATATCGAGGACCAATGCATTTATATGAAAAAGCCTGCGAATATAATAATATGGAAGCATGTTATGAGATAGGCATATCAAATATAAGAGAGTATATAAGGAATCGATCCGATGATAAAGCCTTAAAGCAAGGAATATTTTATCTGGATAGATCATGTAGCGGGGGCTACACAAATGGATGTACGGCTTTAGCTATGTTATACATAACTAAAGATTTTAAACAAAGAGATGAAAATAAAGCCATAATGTATCTAGAAAAAGCATGTAGTGCAAAGAGTACATTTGCATGCATGGCTCTTGGAGAAATCTATGAACAGCAAGAAAATCAAGATTATGCAAAAGCATTAATGTATTATCAAAAAGCGTGTGATGC
>JAFGWQ010000036.1 GCA_016937075.1 Campylobacterales bacterium
ATATGGGTGGCGGCAAAATGATGGGCGGTAGCTCAAACGGTATGGTAGGTGCTTGCGGGTGCGAAGGGCCGATGCCTGCAATTATGAGTCTTGAACTAACAAATGATCAACGCATCGAAATGCAAAAGATCATGAAACAATGGCATATGGACAGAATGGAGATGATGCAGGGCAAGGGAAAACCTATGTTAAGCGCATTTCATGACGGTAAGTTTGATAGACAAACTTTTATAGCAAAACATAACGAAATGTCAAACATCATGGCAAACAAAAAAGCTGATGTGATCGAAAAAATGTACAGTTTACTGACTGACAATCAGAAAAAAGCATTAGAAGCGAGTACAAAATAGTTCAAAAACAAGGACCGATTTTATCTAACCTTGCAAAGCCAAAGGAGCAGTTGGCTCCTTTAAAATTTTACTCCTCTTCTTCTATCTCTTCGAGTTCTTCTTTTAATTGTTTTATTTTTTCTTGAGCCTCTTTTTTCTCTTTAGGAGTGATCTTATTCTGTTGCAATGAACTCTCTAAAAAATCGATCCATTCAATGATCTCGCTTTTTGTCATTTTGGTTCCTTTGATGTATGGAATAGTGCAAATTTTAACATATTTAAAACAATATAGTGTCAATTATTGCCATGTAATTCCAAACAAAATAAGAACAATGTCTTTCTAAATCAAAAAATATGATTGCTACTCAATAAAATCACACTGCATAATAGCTGGCTTCTTTATGGTGCACTATAAGCGCTGTAGTGCTTTGCTCCGGGTGTATCTGGAATGTCTCGCTTAGTGTGATGCCAAACTCCTCTGGACGCAATAGATCAAATATGATCCGACTAGGCTCCAAGTCTGGACACGCAGGATAGCCAAAACTGTATCTAGCTCCCTGGTAACGGTTCATTCTCACATCACGAAGGCTAAAGCCCTCATCAGAACTAGCGATATTCAGATCAAGCCTGATCTGTTTGTGCACCACTTCGGCTAATGCTTCGGCAAGTTCTACGCCAAAACCATGGACCATATTATATTCTAGATACTCGCCACGCTCATAAAGCTCTTTTTCATAAGCGCTAAATTTATCGCCTACGCTCACGCAAGATATAGCTATCACATCATCTCTATCATGCGAGAAAAAATCGCTTAAAGCCCTATGCGGGGCTCTGCGTTGTCTAGGAAAAGTGAATTGATATTTGGCTCTGCCGATGATCTCGCTTAACGGTTCTCGGTTAGCATCGGCGTCATTACTCCATCCCTCACTCTCATCAAAAAGAAGCAACTCCCTATCATTGCTTCTGCATGGATAATATCCGTAGATAATAGTAGGATCAAAGAGTCCGCGAGCTACTATCTCGCTCTTGATTCGTTCATATGCCGGATAGACTTTAGTTTCCAAGATCTGTTTATATGCTTCTTTGCTCATACCGCGGCTTGTGTATCCCCAGTGCATTTTAAATAAACTTCGTTTATTTACCCATCGCGTTACCATTTCAAAATCAAGCTGTTCTTTACGCAATACTCTTCTGCCCCAAAAAGGAGGGGTTGGTATATCAACCTTGCTAGGCATTTTAAGCTCTTCAAATGGAGGGATCACTACCTCTTTGATCTCTTTTTTATCATGCTCTACCATGTCTCCGGCCAAACGATCATCAAGCCCGACACTCGGATCTTCTATAAATTTCTCTATCCTGCTCATGGCAATAACACCATCAAAAGCATCGCGGCAATAAAATATAGGACCTTTATATATTGGTCGGCAAAAGTCATCGACAAAACTTCTAGTAAGTGCTGCACCGCCCAAGAGCACAGGTATAGCAATGCCTGCATTTGCCATAGCTTCTAGATTATCCTTCATCACTGCTGTTGATTTAACGAGTAATCCGCTCATGCCTATGGCGTGAACCTCTTCATTTTTAAGGGTTTCCAGATACTCTTCAAGCTCTGTTTTGATGCCGATATTGAAGACTTTGAAACCGTTATTTGTCAAAATGATATCCACAAGATTTTTGCCAACATCGTGTACGTCACCTTTGACCGTACCGATCACAAGAGCTGTTTTGGTACTTTTTTCCTGCTTAGTTAGATAAGGATTGAGAAAATCAACGGTAGTTTTCATGGTTTCTGCTGATTGCAACACAAAAGGAAGCTGCATTTTACCGCTTCCAAAAAGTTCACCGACTTCTTTCATCGCATCTATGAGTATCTCATTGACTATCTTGTCTGCTGGGATATGATCTTTAGCTGCGGTAACAAGTGGTATCATTCGCTCTTTATCTCCATCTATGAGAAGTTTAGCAATTTTTTCTTCATCGCTCAAAGCATTGTATGCTTCGTCATTATCCGTACTGTCGATGATTTTATCACTAAAATGATTTATAAATTTAAACAGTGATTGGTCATCCGGAGTAAAAAGCAGTTCTTCACAAATATCCCTATCTTCATCACTCATCTTCGATATAGGAATTATATGTTTGACATTGATAATGACGCTTGTCATACCTGCCTCGATACAATGATGCAAAAATACCGAATTTAGAAAAACTCTAGCGTTTGCATTTAAACCAAAGGAGATATTAGAAAGCCCTAAGGTAGAACCAACTGTAGGATATTTAGCATGAAGCTGCCTAATTGCACCTATAGTCTGAATGGCTGCATCACGGTACTCTACATCACCGCTGCCCACTGTAAATGTTAGCATATCAAAGATAAGATTTGATGGGTCTATGCCATGACGATTGACACACAGATCATATATACGATCAGCGATCCTCATCTTATCTTCTGTTGTTTTTGCCATCCCTTTTTCATCAATAACTAGACATACAAGCGCTGTTCCAAATTTTTTTGCCAAATGACAAATTGCATCAAGCTTTTCTTCTCCGTCTTCGAGATTTACTGAATTGATAATAGGCTTTCCGCCTATAGCTTTTAGTGCCTCTTCTATAGTACCGACCCTAGTAGCATCTGGCATGAGCGGTATTGAGATCTTTTGGTTATACAGCTTCATAACTGCACTCATATCTGTTGCACCATCGCGACCGGCAAACTCAACGTTTACATCCAAACAATGCGCTCCGTCTCTTACTTGAGCTTGTCCAACGCTAAGTGTGCCCTCATAATCTCCTGCAATAATAAGCTCTCTAAATGCCTTGGAGCCCGTAGCATTACTGCGTTCACCTATGAGAAGCGGTGCAGGAGTTTG
>JAFGWQ010000037.1 GCA_016937075.1 Campylobacterales bacterium
ATACTATTATACTAAAATTTTAATCATTATTTATACTAAAATTTTTGGAAAATTGCAAGTGAAACCTATTTTTATAACAGCTACCGGTACCAATGTCGGCAAAACTTTTGTCACGCTCAAACTCATAGAAGAGCTTAATAGCAGAGGTATAAAAGTAGGTGTTTTTAAACCTATAGAGACTGGCGTAGTAGATATACCGCTTGATGCATCTTTATTGCTTGAAAAATGCAAAAAATATAATGACAATTTTGCATTATTAAAACCAGAGGATATTACAGCCTATACTTTTAAACTGCCTGCTGCTCCGTTTTGCGCCGATATAGATAAAATAATAAACATAGACCATATCATAGCAAAATATCAAGAGTTGGCATCGCTTTGCGATATACTTATCATTGAAGGTGCCGGAGGATTAATGACGCCGGTGACCGGTAATATTAAAATGGTAGATCTAATTTCTATCTTTGATGCCAAAGCGCTGCTGGTTACACCATCGCGCCTTGGATGTATTAATGATACACTTTTATCGATTGAAGCTCTAAAAACGAGAGGTCTCGAGTATGATTGGTGTATCAATCTATATGAAGAACTTGATAGTTTCGCAAAAGTAACAAAGCCATATTATGACTCCATGCTATCTGGATGGTGGAGCGTGCAAAATGGGCTACAAATCTACACAGAAACTATTACATTTTAGTAAAAATGTTTCAACTATACACACAAAAATAGATTAACCACAAAACTTTTCTGTAATTCAAGAAGTCACTTCAAATAAAGAGCTATAATCATTACACAATTAAACTAGGAGGAATAATATGTCCACATTTGAACAAGAATCGCTAGATTATCATAAAGCACAAAATGAATTTGATACAAACGGTAAAACAGGAACACTTATCACAAAACCATGTGATACCGTAAAAGAACTCTCTATGGCATACAGCCCGGGTGTTGCATATCCTTGTCTTGAAATCGAAAAAGATATCGGTAAAGCATATGATTATACAAATAAAGGTAACTTGGTTGCTGTTATCTCTGACGGAACTGCGGTACTTGGTCTTGGGGACATTGGCCATTTGGCAGGAAAACCTGTAATGGAAGGCAAATGTGTACTTTTTAAATCATTTGCAAAAGTTGATGCTGTTGATATCGAAATCAATACAAAAGACACTGAAGAGATAATCAGAACTGTTGCTGCTATCGCAGATACATTTGGCGGTATCAACTTAGAGGATATCGGCGCTCCAAAATGTTTTGAGATCGAAGAGAGACTAAAAGAAATTTGTAACGTACCTGTGTTTCACGATGACCAGCACGGTACGGCAGTTATCACAACTGCGGGGCTTATCAATGTTCTTGAGATGAGCGGCAAAAAAGCTGAAGATCTTAAAGTTGTAGTAATAGGAGCCGGCGCTAGCGGAATCGCGTGTGCAAATATGTATAAACTTCTTGGCGTTAAAAATATTACTATGCTTGACTCAAAAGGCGTTATCCATACCGGCAGAACAGATCTAAACGAGCAGAAAAAAGCTTACGCAATAGATACAGAAGATAGAACTCCCGAAGATACAGCAAAAAACGCTGATATGATACTTGGTCTTTCGGGTCCTGAGCAAATCAGCAAAGAAATGGTTGCTTCTATGGCAGCTAACCCTATCATTTTTGCTTGTGCCAACCCGACACCTGAAATTATGCCTGATCTTGCAAAATCAGTAAGAGATGACCTTATCATCGGTACCGGCAGAAGCGACTTTGCCAACCAAGTAAACAATGTACTTGGCTTCCCGTTCATCTTCCGAGGTGCACTAGATGTTAGAGCTACTAAAATCACAGAAAATATGAAAATGGCAGCATCTCGTGCTCTTGCAGCATTAGCCAAAGAGCCTACGCCTGATTATGTAGCAAAAGCACACAACAGAACAGATATGGTATTTGGTCCTGAATATATCATACCTTCACCATTTGACAAAAGACTTATGGAGTGGGTATCTTATGCAGTTGCAGAAGCTGCGATCGCTGACGGCGTTGCACAAGTTAAAGACTTTGATATGGCAGCATACAAAGAAAAACTAAAAAGAATGGCTAACCAATAAGCCTTATCCGCCTCTTGGCGGAAATAAATTATATAAAACAAACCAATATTAAATACCAACTGCCGATTATGGGCAGACATATAGGTCAGCCCCCCCTACAATATGTTATCCACATACTATTCTTTGCTAACCGCTAAACTCTAACCGCTATTTTGATATAATTTTGTAATATTTATAAGGAAGCGACTATGCAACACCTCATCACAACTGACGATTTTAGTATAGAACAAATAAACAATATTTTGCAAGATGCCGCTAGATTTAAAAATAATGGAAATCCGCCTGCATTGCTGCGTGATAAACTGCTTTTTACTCTATTTTTTGAAAATTCTACACGAACCAGAAGTTCATTTGAGGTAGCTGCCAAGAAACTCGGGGCTGCCGTTGTACATCTAGATCCGTCAAAAAGCTCTACCAGCAAAGGCGAAACCATAGAAGATACATTTGCTAATCTTGGAGCAATGGCGCCAGATGGTGCCATCATTCGCCACGCTTCGAATGAGATACCTCAAACTTTAGCTGATATGAACATGGCACCTATTATCAATGCAGGGGCCGGCAACTACGCTCATCCTACGCAAGGCTTGCTCGATCTCTTTACGCTTAAAGAACATTTTGGCTCTCTAGAAGGAAAACGTATAGCTATAATAGGAGATATTGCAAACTCAAGGGTAGCCAGTTCAGCCATAAGTTTGCTACCAAGATTTGGAATAGAAGTCAGCCTGGTAGCTCCTGCTCCATTTATGCCTGTTGAAACAAAGCTGGCCAAATACGACAATATTGAAGATGTGATAGACAATGTGGACGTCATAATGAGCCTAAGAGCCCAATTGGAACGTCATAAAACACCGATATTTGAAGATTATGAGACTTATGCATCGCACTTTTGCATCACGTCTCAAATATTAAATAGTCGTGACATCATTATAATGCACCCTGGTCCTGTAATGAGAAACATTGACATATCCGACGAAGTACTAAATGATGCAAGGTGCAAAGTCCTAACACAAGTAAACAATGGTGTATTTGTACGTATGGCGGTACTAAAAATGCTCTTGCTTGATTCGTAATGCCGTATTATAAGCACCTTGAAGGTATCAAAACACTCAATAATCTAGGTGCTTGCAAGATACCTTTTTTATTTATTATCTCTTACGATAAACAGAATATTTTTGCTTCTTCGCTTGATGAGCTGGATAATGATATATTGTATAAATTAGGATCCATGCGTAACTATTTGCCTGTAAAACTATCTAAACCATACTATCTCAAGCGAGACCTGATAGACTTCAAACAATATAAAAAAGCATTTGATCAGGTCATAGAAGAGATAAGAGCAGGCAACACCTACCTGCTTAATCTGACATTTCGTACGCCAATAGAGACTGATTTGAGTTTATATGAGATATTTAGCGTATCAAAGGCTGAATACAAATTATATTTCAAGGATAAATTCATATGTTTCTCCCCTGAAAAATTTATATCCATAGAAGACAACACAATTTCTACCTATCCTATGAAAGGTACGATTGATGCATCATTGCCAAATGCCGCAAAACAGATACTAGCTAATGAAAAAGAGATGGCAGAGCATACTATGATAGTTGATTTGATGCGTAATGATCTTGGCATGGTAGCCAATGATATAAAAGTAGAAAAGTTTAGATATATTGACAGTATTAAAGCAGGTGATGAAAAACTTCTTCAAGTCAGCTCGCATATTACAGGAAAACTATTAAGCGACTGGCATTCGCAAATAGGAAATATACTTGATAGCCTCACGCCTGCCGGATCCATCAGCGGTACTCCAAAAAAAAGCACAATCGATATTATTAGAAAAATAGAAAATTATGATAGAGAATGGTATACAGGAGTGTTTGGCATATATGACGGCAAATCTCTCCGCTCGGCTGTAATTATTCGTTATATAGAAAAAGAAAACGGGAAGCTCTATTATAAAAGCGGTGGCGGTATTACACTAGACAGTAACTGTGCGAGTGAATATGAAGAGATGGCAAGAAAAATTTACTTTCCGTTTTGATGGTTTATAAAACGCATTATTGAGCATATATATTTTAAAAAAATCGAATATTAAATATAATATTAGCTTAGATAATATAAAATATATTTGATTAAAAAAATCACTAATATATTTTTAAAGGATAATTATGAAAAAAATTGTTTTTTCGGCTTTGGTTTTAGCAACCTCTTCAATATTAATGGCTGACGGTGCAGCAACATATAATAGCAAATGCGCAAGCTGTCATGGAGCTAACGGTAAAACTGCAGCTCTTGGCAAATCTGCAATTATAGCCGGACAAGGCTCAGCGGCATTGTTGAAAAAACTTCAAGGCTATAAAGCCGGTACACTTAACACCAATGGTATGGGTGCAGTTATGAAAGGTAGCGTTGCAACTTTAGATGATAAAGCACTTTCAGAAGTAGCTACTCATATCTCTAAAATGAAATAATTTTTTTGGCCTTCATACTTGTGGAGGCCAATTGAGCTCAACCACTCTTCCTAATTTTATATAATAACCTATTTTATCTGCTTTATTCTAAATAAATCATTCTTGCTTTTGTTTATCTTATGCAAAAAAATAAATTAAATTTAAAATATGTAAACTTGTATGGTATAATATTTGAAGAGTTTAGAGGTAATCTCTTGTGAGATTTAATAAATATGGCTAAGTTTACAAGCCCCTAATTAATAATAATCTAGGAGGAAATAATGGAACATATATTAATGGAATTACCGTACAAGCTGGATGCATTAGCACCACATATTTCAGAAGAAACACTAAGATATCATCACGGAAAGCATCATGCCGGATATGTCAACAAACTAAATACTCTTATCAAAGATACAGAATATGAAGAGATGTCTCTAGAGCAGATCATACATCAATCTGATGGCGCCATCTTCAATAATGCGGCACAAACATTCAACCATGACTTTTATTGGAAATGTCTCAGTCCGACAAAAACAGAACCGTCAGAACTTTTTCTTAAAGCCTTGGAAGAAGCTTTTGGTTCACTAAAAACTTTTCAAGAAGCATTTACACAGGCTGCCATAGGACAATTTGGTTCAGGTTGGGCTTGGCTTGTTATCGACGAACATGAAAAACTATTTATCCAAGCAACATCAAATGCGCACACACCGATAGAACATCATTTAACGCCTTTGCTCGTATGCGACGTATGGGAACATGCCTATTATATCGATTATAGAAATGAACGCGCAAAATACTTGGATAATTTTTGGCCATTGGTAAATTGGGAGCATGTCTCTAAAATCTTTGAGAACAAAGAGTATCTGAAATTATCTACAACAGTTCCTTTTTGCAATGATCCTGATAATCCGATATGTGAATATCTTGATGATATGTCACGCCAAGGCACCACAAGTACATGAAGTATTGATTAGATCAGTTCAAGAAGAGGCTTGATATCTACAGTTTTGCCGCGGATATGCTCTTTGGCGTACTCAACTATCTTGCCATGAAATCTGGCATAGATAGCAGACGGATCCAAATCTTCACAGTAAAGTTCTTTTACCTTTTTGAGATTTTCTTTTATTCCATTTTGCATCCACTCTTGCAATTGCGTATAATCATCGAAAGTGTATCCAAAAGCATCGAGTAGTCTTTTGGTATAGCTATCTACTACAAAAATATCCCTTTTGCATCCATAGCACAGTATAGAATCTGCACTCTCCATGCCTATACCTTTTTGCGCAAGCAGCCATTCTCTAGATACATTTTTTTGAAAATTATCAAAAGAACCGAAATCTTTTATAATATTTTTACAAAGAGCTTGGAGTCTATGAGCTTTTGTATTATAAAAACCGCTGGGCTTAATGCATCTGGTTATTTGATATAAATCTCTATTGCTTAGCTCCACAAGAGAAAGAATATTTTCTTGTTTGAGGTTGACTAAAGACTCTTCAACTTTTTCCCATCTGGTTTGCTGGGTCAAGATGGCGCCGACAATCACTTCAAAAGTTCCGCTATTGGGCCACCATAAAAAATCTCTAGCAGCCTCTAAATAATTTAGCTTTTTTAGTGCATAAAGCAAATCACAACTACTTTGAATATGCACTTTGAATTTTTAACCTATAAAATGTGATAAAAGTTTGCTCTTATCTGTTTTTACCAAATCAGAAGGTATATTTTTTTCTATGAGTTCTTTTGTATCATGTCTAAGCTTCTCAACTAATTGATTGTTGTGTTCTTTTGGAAATGCTAAAAATATATGATTGGGCTCTTCATCTGTTACTATCTCCTCTATGACCTGAACTATATCCTTTAAAACCCTATTATCTTTTTCGAGTATAGCTTCATGTTCATCCATCGTATCATGGATCATTCTCCCGCCGCTATCGCTTAGCATTTCTCCCATTTTTTTTCTGCCTTCTATAAAATTCTTATTTACAATCATCTCAAGTTTATATGAGTTTTGAAATTCACCGCTAAAGCCGCTGTCATTTTTATAAATTTTATAAGCTTTTAACTCACCAAGGTCTGCAACTATGACAATTGTATTTTCTAATTTCATTGTTTTTTTCCTTTTAGATACTAATGTATCTTTCTCTTGAAATTTGGATAAAAAAATATCCTATTCATATGATAAACCAATTATTGTCTTTTGTCAATAAAAATACTAAAAAAATATATATTTTAATTAATTATATTATAAAGATATATGCTTGATTGTTTTTAATTATTTTGATGGGAAAATTTTGGGTCTAGTAAGCTGTCACTCGCAAATGCTATTTTTGAAAATCACTCCATCTATTCCCATTAGGGCGATAGATTCGATCTCGTTTTCGTCATCTATAGGTGTGATTATTCTCATCGTCCATAGATATTCATTGGCTATCTTTTGTATCTCTTGTGCATTTTCAATATTACATAAAGCATAAGCAGCGCCTAGATTAGCTGCGATTACTGCATCCTTTATGGATATCACTTTCACTGCATACGGTATATCGTTTTTTGTGCAATGCAGTGCTATATCACTAGAATATTGCAGATCTGATAATAAGATAATACTTCCTGTAGGAGTATTTAATATATCATTGATAGAATCAACCCTCTGCCAAGATTTGTAAGGAATAAGGGTATGTCCGAAAACTAGCATGATTTACGCCTTAGAATTATTTTTGCATTCTTTTGAGCAATAATGTTTGCCATTAAATCTTATAAGATCATTTTCTGATACAAACGCACCGCATGTATCACACTCAATCATATTTTGTACATCTTTTTGTGATGTTTTTGATGGCAATAGCTTGCCGCCGAAAAATTTGTATATTCCAAACAACATTAAACCAAAAATGATAACCTTAAGCCACATTGACACTCTTTATATATAGATAATTTCTTCTGTTTTTTTGTAATATATCATAACACAGCTGATAAGTCGATGCTTCATTGATCTCATCAAAAACCTTACTGCCTTTATATAATAGATATTGAGTATGGTTGTCTCTAACTTTATCTGTAAGTTTCAATAAAAAATTTGTATTTGTAACTGCTCTAGAAGTTATCATATCGAAAGGCTTAGCATCCAAGTCTTCGACTCTCACCGCTTCAACTCTTACATTTTCAAGCCCTAACTCCATTATGGCAAAACGCAAAAATGAAGCTCTTTTTTTAAGTGGTTCACTAAGTACAAAAGTAGAGTTTGGCAACGCGATAGCCAACACAAGCCCCGGAAAACCTGCTCCTGTGCCGACATCCAGAATATTTTTTGGAAAAGATATAAAATCAATCGGATAAAGAGCATCTATGATATTGTCATAAATGGCTTTTATGTTTTTAGCTCCGGTAAGATTGTGAATTTTATTCCATTCGTACAATAAAGCAGCAAATGTATCCAGCTTGTATACTGTCCTGTTGTCTAGCTCGATAGATTCTGCTTTTAAACTGTTTATTATGCTCAAAAAAACCCTTTTTATTAGAGCATATGGCCCATTTGCTCTTTTTTTACCTTAAGGTAATCTATATTGCACTTTGTAGGTGGTGTGATCATAGGAATTCTTTCTACTATCTCTACGCCTTTAATGCTCTCTATTTTTTTTGGATTATTTGTAATAAGCTTTATCTTTTTTAGTCCAAAATGGTTAAGAATAAATTCTATGGCGTGATAAGTCCTCTCGTCGGCCTGAAAACCCAATTGGTGATTGGCTTCTACGGTATCAAATCCTTGATCTTGAAGCGCATATGCATTGACTTTGTTGAGAAGCCCGATATTTCTTCCCTCTTGGCGATGATATATGACCATGCCTCCATGCTCAGCTATCATCTTTAGTGTTGCATCCAACTGGGAACCGCAATCGCATTTTTGTGAACCGAAAACATCGCCTGTTACACATTCAGAATGCACTCTTACAATCGGAATCTCTGGCAACGGATCTGTAAAAACCGCTAAATGCTCTTGGCATCCGTCCTTGAAAGCTTGTATGCGAAAAGCACCATGGCGCGTCGGCAATGACG
>JAFGWQ010000038.1 GCA_016937075.1 Campylobacterales bacterium
CTTATTTGCATTAAAAACAAATATTTTTTAAACGAAATAACTATAGACTTTAATTAAGCAGATCTTTTTAAAGATAGCTATAATTAATAATTATATTTTATATAAGGAGGTGTTATGAAACTTGGGTTTTTAGTAGATCTCAATTTATGCATGGGATGCAAGGGTTGTGAAATTGCCTGCAAAGTAGAAAATGAGGTGCCCATAAGTTCATGGCGTTTGCGCGTGAAGTATGTTGACATCGGTACTTTTCCTGAAACTTCTAGAAGTTTTACACCGCTAAGATGCAATCATTGCGAAAACGCTCCGTGTGTACGCATATGCCCTGTTTCAGCATTGCATTATCTGGATAATGGCATTGTAAATATTGACAGCAATAGATGCATAGGATGTGCAGGCTGCATGATGGCATGTCCATACGGTGCGATTTATATGGACCCGGAGACAAACACCGCAGACAAATGTACATATTGTGCCCACAGAGTAGAAAGCGGCATGATGCCCGCATGTGTAGTAGCATGTCCGGTCGAAGCAAATATTTTTGGTGATGTAGAGGACGAGGCTAGTCATATATCAAGATACATTATGGAACATCAAGGAAGCGTACAAGTCCGTAAACCTGAAAAACATACAGATCCTAAACATTATTATGTAGGCGGTGGCAATCAAACCCTAAATCCATTAGCTCATCAAAGACTTGAAGGATATGGACTCTTTAACAATGTTACTCATTTAGACACAATAGGAGATCCTAATCATTCAATACTAGACCGTTTCTTGGCTCCTATTTTTGGTCATGAAGCACTAGATAATACAGGTTTTGCCAGTATGCAAGCAAACCAAGACAATAGCACTAAAGGGGGTCACTAATGGTAGAAAGTACTATACATGCAACACAAGCGGTCGTTTCACTTGATGTGCCATTACCAGGCATTATATGGGGCTGGATGATCACTCTAAATATGTGGGCAAAGAGCATAGGTACCGGTGTGATATTGGTAGGTGCATTTCTGTTTTATCGTTATAAAAATGAAGACATACCTAGCCTCAGATGGATAATGCCTACTGTCTCATTCGTAGCACTTAACGTATTTTTGCTGTTTACATTGCTTGACTTGCATCAGCCGCTACGCATGATAAATATATTTTTGCATCCTCACTTCACTTCAGCGATCACTGTAGGTGCTTGGATGGCGACACTATTTACGGGACTTATTACGCTACTGGCTGTTATTGGAATCCTTGATGCTTTTCCAAATATCCTAAGGCATCATGCAATTGGTCGAACAGTACGAGAAAACAACGGATTATATGAAAAACTATTACCTTTTGTGATATTTCTAGCAATTCCAGTAACTCTCTATACTGCTATCATTATGGCAGAAGCCAGTGCTAGAGAACTATGGCAAGCACCAGGCGAGATGACACAAATGCTCTTAGCTGCCTTAATGGCAGGAAGTGCAACTCTTATATTCTTTGCTTTTGATTGGAGCAAAAAGGTCAAAAATAATCTAGCAGTTATTTTACTTTTGGCAATAGGCGTTAGTTTTACTCTTTATATGGGTGAATATTTCTTTTCATTCAAATCATCTGAGGCAGAAGCAACTTTGGCATTTATTCACCTAGGAGGTTCGTATAGCATAGAGTTTTGGTCTGCAATGATAATAGGATTTGTTATCCCTATTTTTTTATTGATCAATGTATTAAAAGAAGAAAATTATTCCTTGCTGCGAATATCTGCTGTTATGGCACTCATAGGGCTATACCTGGCAAAAGATGTATGGCTAAAAATCCCACAAATGTTACCGCTTAGCTAAGGAGAAAAAATGGTGAAAAAAATGAATCAAACAACAACAAGCTTTTTTGAGAGCAGAAGAACATTTTTAAAAGGAAGCGCGTATGGTGTAGCCGGTATTGGTCTCGCAAAAGGTGTCTTTAGTACCATTATCGACACTCCTGCTATGGCCCAAACCAAGTTTACATCAACTCCAAAAACACTAGCTTTTTATCCTCCGCATAATCAATGGGATAGCTTCACAGAGCTTGATGGTACAGACTGGAAAAGGGGCGGAACCGGCAGAAACAATGGGATTGCAAGCGAAGACAATCCAAACGGCATAAAAGCTACTGAATATATGCTGGTCCCGACTATTTGTAATAATTGCGAATCATTATGCGGTCTAACTGCCTGGGTTGATGTAGGAGAATATAAAAAATCAAAAGATCCAAAAGATCTTAAGGTGAGAAAGTATATGGGAAATCCTTTGCATTACGGAAGCCGTGGCAGAAATTGCGCCAAAGGATACGCAACACTATCTCAAATGTATGATCCTGACCGTATCCCTTTTCCTTTAAAACGTGCACCAGGAAGCAAAAGAGGAGAAGGCAAATGGGTTCGTACAACCTGGGACGAAGCAATGGCAACCATAGGCAAAAAGATACATGATACCCTCAAAATCGGTGACGAGATATCTAAAAAATCTATTATATATCACGTAGGGCGTCCAAATGAAAGTGGATTTGGGACTAGAGCAATCTCTTCTTTGGGTGTTGATGGATATAGTTCACATACCAACATTTGTAGCGCAGGAGCTAGGCAAGGAACTCATCAATTTGCCGGAACTGATAGAAATTCAACGGACTGGCAAAATGCCAAACTTATATTTTTACAGTCATCACATGCAGCCGATTCTGGACATTATTTTCAAGAGGCAGCCGGTCTTATTGCTGATGCGCGTAAAAAAGGTGCCAAACTCGTAGTATTGGACCCTAGAATGTCAAATAGTGCCGGTATGGCAGATCTATGGGTACCTATTTGGCCGGGCACTGAAGCTGCTTTATATCTACATCTTGCAAATAGAGTTTTAAACGAAACAGATATAAACGGAAAAAGTTATGTTAAGCATGATTTTGTAAAAAAATGGACCAATTGGGATGTATTAATGAAGGATACAGCCCATCTTGATTTTATGAAACAAGAAGGCATTATTTCTGAGCTTCCATCAGGAGAGAGCTATGAAGATTTTATAGAACTTTTGAAGAAAATATATGCTCCGTTTACGCTTGAGTTTACTGCCAAAGAGTGTAGAGTAGAGCCTAGCACATTAGAAAAACTCTTTGAGATGTTTATTTATGGAGAAGACAAAGTAGCTTCATTTTTTTGGAGAGCAGGAACCATAGGACATCGTGGTGGCTGGATGAATACAAAATCAGGTTTTTTATTGCTTACATTAAGAGGCTCAATGGCGGGCGACAAGGGTGGTGTCAGTTTTGTTGATTGGCATGAAATTGCAATCAATGGCAAAGGTGATGATGCAACAGTAGCAGGTAAAAAACCTGGAAAAATTGACGTTTGGAATGAAATAGAATTCCCACCGGAATATCCGCTATGTACTTATGATCCTAGTTATCTTCTCCCTCATTTGCTTATGGATGATGCATGGAGAAACAAATGGAACGCAAGAGGACTTAAAATTCCTAATAAAATATCAGTTTATATGCCTAGAGTATACAATCCGGTATGGATCAATCCGGATGGATTTAGATGGATAGAATGCATGAAAAGAGAAGATAAAATGGAACTCACATTTAATCTTTCTCCTACATGGTCAGAGACAAATTGGTATTGTGACTATATCTTGCCGGTAGGACTTGCCGGGGAGAGACACGATCAACATTCTGAGCCTATTAGGCCGGCTGTATTTATAGGATTCAGACAACCTGTTTTGCGTGTTGCATTAGAAAAAATGGGCTGGAAACCAAAAGATCCGACTCGTGCAACACTAGAAGCACATATGAAATCAGGACTTGGAGAAATATGGGAAGAGATAGAGTTTTGGGCCAATATGATGGTTCACCATATAGATCCGGATGGCAGCCTTGGGGTAAGAGACTATTGGGCCAGCAAAGAAGATCCGACTCGCTGTGTTACTATTGCAGAGTGGTATCAAGCAGCGTTTGGTAAAATGCATAATCTAGCACATGAAGCCGCAAATAATCCAAAATATTCTTATAGCAAATATCCAAACTATGAGATGATGAGAGATATGGGGACATGGCTAGAAGAAAAAGATATATATAGACCTCAAGAGAGAGAACTAAAAATTGAAGATGGCGAAGTGCATGTTGCGCATTCCAAATTTGATGCATCTACCATATCAGTTGAATCAAATGGTGTAGTTAAAGCCAAGGTTGCCGATGGAGATGATATCAAATCAATCGGCCTAAAAATGGATGGCAAAATGGTTGAAGGCTTTAGAACTCCTAGTAGGAAACTTGAAGTCTTTGCCGGCTTTATGAAAGATTGGAAATGGGCAGAATATGCAGTACCATTCTATCCTGTTACTGCGGCACAAAAAGAGAAAATGATTCACCTCATAAGCCAAGTGCATCACCAATATATGAAAAATGATAATGATTTTGCACTCAATACTATCTTTAGATTGCCATACAATATTCATACGAGATCGGTCAACTCAAAACATCTTATGGAGATCTCTCAAAATCATAATCCTATTTGGATAGCGACGAAAGATGCTATTAGACTTGACATAAAAAGAGGAGATGCCATCAAAGTAACTATAAGCGATACTGTAAGTGGACTTGAAAGCGGATATTTTATAGCTATGGCAGTGCCCACAGAAGGACAAATGCCTGGTGTATTATCATGCTCACATCATGCTGGAAGATGGAAACTAAAAAATGCAGTTGATATCCCCGGTTTTAAAGAACAATTGGGAGTTATGGGCCTTGGTACCCCTCTATACGAAATGGCCATGGATGGCAAGATAGGCACGCTCAAACCTAAACAAGGTATTGATGCGGGGATGATGGAGCGTAAAGGCTCATGGCAATTTAAAGAGTTCAATAAAGACCTTGATAATATCTGGTGGGATGGGCTAAGCGGTTCATGGCAAAATGCAGTTGCGCCTGCTCACCCGGACCCAATTGCAGGCAATCACTGCTGGCACCAAAAAGTCTCCATTGAACTTGCCGGCAAAAATGATAAAATCGGCGATGTACATGTTAATTATGATAATAATTTCAAAATTTATCAAGCATGGAGAGATCGGCTAACACGACCTTTAAATAGCAGTGACACACTCCGAAGACCAAAACACTACAAACGCCCACCTTGGGGATTAACTGATAATGCTTACAGCTTTAAAGTAACAGATTAAAATTGTCATGCATATGCATGACAATAAATGTTATAATTTTAAACAAAAAACAATCGATGAAAGACAATATATGACAAAACAAGAGATAGAAAATCGTACGACTATATATGGTCTAATATCTAGACTAATGATATCCGAGATAGATTGTGCATTTTTAAAAATTATAGAAAAAAATGAAGCTATTTTGGCACTTTTCCCAAACTATAAAAAATGGGAGAAACGTTTTGGAGCATCATGCGGCGAACTTATATCCACACAATACAATGTAGATTTTACAAATTTATTTTTGATGCATTTGGTGCCTTATGAGAGTTTTTATACAAGAGAAGATCAAATGATCGAAAGCGGCGGAGATAATCCTGTCATCACTCTATATAATGCTCTTGATTTTAGAGTAGAACTAGATAAGGCCAGGGTGGTAAGTCCAGACCACATAGGTGTTGAGCTCGAATTTATGTATATGCTTTGTACTGCTTTGGAAAAAGCTTTTGATGCAAACGACCAAGAAGGTATACAAGAATTGCTCGAAATTCAAAAAGGTTTTATGCAAGATCATTTGCTTGCATGGGCTCCTCTATTTTTGATTGCTATGAAAAAAGAGGCAAGAACACCCCTTTATCATGACGGAGCAGAACTAGCATTAGAATTTTTACTTAGTGATTTTGAATATATCAACGAACAATTGGCTAGATAAAATGGGGTTAAAATTTGACGCTTCATCATGCGTAAGAGTTAGCAGTTTTGCTTCAAACTGTCAAAAATGCATAGATATTTGCCCTGTGCAAACTATTAAACTTACTTCAAATCTGCCGTCTTTTACTCCGATTGAATGCATAGAATGTGGCGGTTGCGTAGGAGTTTGCCCTACTAGCTCTTTTTCTTTAACCGAATTTAATATCACTGATTTCTTATTTGAATACTTTAATGAACCGAAGGTTTTGTCTTGCAAACAAAATATCCCATGCCTTGGGGTTTTTAATCCTGAGGAACTCATCTCTTTGGCGTTAGGAAGCGATAAAGAGGTAGTTTTGGATATCGGCCATTGTGCAGCGTGCGAAATAAAAGAGAGGTTGTATCCGCTGATAAAAGCAAATATCGAAGAGGCAAACTTTATTCTTTCATCTTTTTCATCCAAACAGATAAAAAGTGAAGATATAAAACTAAAATCACCACAAGCCAAAGAGGAAGAAACAAGCAGAAGAGATTTTTTACATAATCTAAAACCAATCAATGCTATCAAACACAAAGTAGAATTTGACGAGATCGTAAACAAAGATGAGCTCAAATCATTTGGGATAGATGATGCTGCTATCAGCAAAATCAAAAATAAGAAGATACCCGATAAGAGAAAACTTTTTTTTGCACTCTTAAAGCAAGAAGAGAGGCCAAAAAGATATGAGACTATAGACAGTAACGATATCTCGTTTAGCTCTCAAAAATATATAGATCAAAATTGCACAAATTGTCAAATTTGTTACCGTATCTGCCCAACAGGGGCTTTGAGCAGCAGCAGCAACTTCTCTGAGATACATTTTGATGCGATGCTTTGTGTAAAATGTCATTTATGCCATGATGTTTGTGCCCAAAATGCCATACATATGCAGCCATCATTTGAAATAAAAGAGTTTTTTGAGCCAACTGGGAGAGTATTAGCAAATTTTGTCATAAAAAGATGCGATGAGTGCGGAAATTCATTTACGTATACTGGTGGAGATGTGATCTGCCCTAGATGTCGCACAGAAGAAGATGAAGCTATAATGCTCCATCAAATAGCAAGAAATAATTTATAATCGAGGAAAAATATATGAGATCATATGAATCATTAAAAGAGAGTTTTGATAATCTCAGATCCAAAGAGGACTTTTGTATACCTGGGGGCTGTGAGATTGAAAATGAAGAGACTTTGATAGATTATCCCAGCTATACAGATGCACTGTATGCCATTATGATGGCCCCGGTATCCAGCGGGGTTTATATATCTCGCTGGGATCTCAAAGAAATAGCCCAGAGTGCCGGAGAATCTATGGCCATTCATCCACGCAAACGGATGTTTGAATTGCTTATGAAATACGCTTCCGATAAAGAAACTATGCAATTAGTACTTGATACGTTTCAAGCTCACATAGAAGAAAAAATTGCTATCTATGAAGAGTTGGCTAGCCAATTTTCTGCAAGCAAAGAGATATTTGAGAGCTATATATTAAAAGCGAATAAAATAATTGAAAAATTTCCAACTATAATAAAAGAATATTTTTAACTAAAGTGAGCTAATAAATTATAGCTCACTCAACTGGACTGTTTTTTCTTCTTTAGTCTCTAAGTCTTTCATCCAAATGGTACCATTAAGCAATTCATCTTCTCCTATAATGCCTATCATGCGTGCCCCTGCCCTGTCAGCTGATTTCAGATGAGCTTTTAGGCTTTTTGACTTATACTCCATAGTAACTTTTTGTGTTTTTAATTGCTCTTTAGCGATTTTCAAAATCAAATGAATAGCTTCTTCATTCATGCCGCCAAGATACAATCCTTTTCTCTTTGGTTCAGGCAGCTGCACTAGATCCATGATCCTCTCTATCCCTAGAGCAAATCCTACGGCAGGCGTAGGCTTACCATCCAAGAATTCCACTAATCTATCATATCTGCCGCCTCCTGCAATAGCTGATTGACTTCCTATATCATTGCTTATAAACTCAAAAGCTGTTTTACTATAGTAGTCAAGCCCGCGCACTAAATTGGTATCTACTTCATAAGATATGCCCGTTTCATTTAATAATGTTTGGAGTTTAGTAAAGTCATCATCGCAGTTTTTGCAAAGATTATCGATCAGCTTAGGGGATGTTTGCAAAAGTGTTTGGCATTTCTCATTTTTGCAATCCAATACCCTAATCGGATTTGTTACTATACGTCGATTACAATCTTCACATAGATCATCTTTTATCTCTTCTAAAAAAGATACGAGCTTGGTTCTGTATGGCGGCATACACTCATGACATCCCAATGAATTGATTTTCAAAGAAAAGTTTATCTTCAGATCATCAAATATATCTTTTATCATAGAAATAAGCATAAAATCTTCATATACACTGCC
>JAFGWQ010000039.1 GCA_016937075.1 Campylobacterales bacterium
AATCACCCAAAACAAATCCAAGTTTTTGCAAAAACAAAGGCATATTCATCATGGACGGTTTGCCGTGATTTATCACAGACTCCAGCTCTCCTTGCCCACTCCAAACAAATGCTATTTTTTCTCTTTCATCTCTTTTGGCATCAAAAACCATACCTATTTCAAATAATGGGATTGATTTTTTCGTGTAATTGATATTTCTCTTAGCAGAAAGCAACAAGTTAACAAGAAGTGTTGAACGCAAACAATTCATTTCCTGAACGATAGGATTAAGCAATGCGCTATTGCTGTCGGTAGTTTCAAAACCATATTGTTCCAAGAGAGCACTGTCTGAAAAAACATAACTGATACTCTCAAAAAATCCTACCGATACTGCACGGTTCCTGATTGTTTTTTTGGCTCTGTATACCGTTATAGCACTATCAGAATGATAATGCTCTTGAAAAGATAGCGGTTTTGATTCGATTTGATCTATTCCGATGATCCGTACAATCTCTTCAGCAATATCTTGGATATTGGAAATATCCGGTCTAAACGCAGGTACGGTAACTGCAATAGCATCATCCCCAACATTTGCTACTTTGAATCCCAATCTTTGAAGCACATTTGTAATTATTGTTTTTTCTATCTCTTGGCCAATGATAGCATGCAGCTCTTTGACATCTACAACAACAATCTTATCATCTCTGCTTGGCTCATGATTTAGTGTACCTTCATAGAAATCCAATATATCATATTTTTCAAAAAGATCAACGGCTATCGATAAACCAAATGCAAAGTCAGGATTGCTTCCTCTTGATGTATTGTAATAAATAGCATCTTTTTGGATTTTGATATCGCCTATCATTGCATTTAGCGTATCGGGATGAATATAGCTTGCAATTAAAACGATTTGGCCATCTTGGGAAGTTGGTTTACTTTTTGGCTCTTGACAAACACCGATTATAGATCCTATTTCTGTGGCATTGGATATATTGATCATTTTGTCAGATTTTAATTCTATGACTATTTTGCCGTCATCATTTCTAAAGAAATCAGCATCATATGCTTGCAAAACAACACCGGTAGTATGCAGCAAATATTCCAATGCATCATCTAATTTATTTTTGCTAGGTATGTTTATCATTGCCAAACGAATATAAATTATCAATGGCAACCTGCTATCTTCTTTTTGTATAGCAAGACTGCAGTTTATATGTGCATCAATATCAGTTTGGACATTCAAAGAAGCTTCTCTGGAAATTCCCAATTTTACTTTTTTATTCTGTCTTGCAGGCTTATGCTCAATAAGGCTTCTACTCAAAGCCGTACTCAAATCTCTGGCAACTCCATAAATGCTTAGACAATCTCCACGGTTTGGCGTAAGTTCTAATTCAAAAATAGTATCATTGATCGCATCATATTCACATAGCTCTCTGCCAGGCTCTAGCTCTCCGATACTATCATCTAATATCATAATACCACTGCCGATATTTGGAAGTCCAAGCTCGCTGGCTGAACATATCATGCCATCGCTCTCGACACCTCTAAGCTTTGCCGGTTTTATCTCTAATCCATCTGGCAATATAGCCCCGACAATGGCAACTGCAACATATGTAGCATCAACAACATTTGCTGCCCCGCAGACTATTTGTCTTGTGCCTACCCCGATATCAACTTGGCACACATTTAATTTATCTGCATCTGGATGCTTTTCACAAGAAAGTATGCGTCCTACAACTACTCTTTTGGGTATTGAACCCTCTTTCATGTGACCAACTTCAAGGCCTATGGCATTGAAAGTGTCATAAAGCATATCATTTGTAATCTCTTTTAGGTCAATAAATTCACTCAACCAACTTCTAGTAACTATCATCTAAACTGCTCCAACAAGCGTATATCACCCTCAAACAAAGATCTCAAATCAGGAATGTTATGCAAAAGCATAGCAAATCTTTCCACCCCTAAACCAAAAGCATAACCGCTAACATCATCATAACCGACAGCTTTAAATACATTCGGATCCACAATACCGCAGCCCAATACCTCTAACCATCCGGTATGAGAACAGACTCTGCATCCATCGCCTTTGCAAAATACACATGAGATATCTACTTCAGCTGAAGGCTCAGTGAATGGGAAAAAACTTGGACGGAAACGAACCTTAACTTCACCAAACATAAAATGTAAAAATTCTGTCAGCATAGATTTTAGATTGGCAAAACTTACTTCGCCTTTATGCTGCACCACTAACCCTTCAACCTGATGAAACATCGGTGTATGAGTCAGATCATAGTCTCTGCGAAATACAGACCCGGGAGCTATCATACGAATAGGCGGCTTGGAAGATAGCATTTTTCTAATCTGCACAGGTGATGTGTGAGTACGCAATAAAGATCCATCGGCAAAATAAAACGTATCTTGCATATCCCTTGCCGGATGATGCTTTGGAAGATTCAAAGCTTCAAAATTATGAAAATCATCTTCTACCATAGGCCCGCTCTCGACAGAAAAATCGAGCGACACAAAATACTCTATGATTTTATCCATAGTCTCCATAACCGGATGCAATGCACCTATGTTTGGAATCGTATTGTATAGCGAAAGATCTATTTTTTCATCTTTTAACTTTGCTTCTATCAATGCTGACTTAATATCATCATAATGAGCATCAAATGTTTCTTGCAATTTTTCTTTGGCTAGATTCAATCCTTGGGCAAAACTTTTTTTCTCTTCTGCGCTAAGCGCTGCCAGTTTGGCAAACTCTTTGGCCAAAGTACCTTTTTTACCAAAAATATCCACTCTGACTTTTTCTAGTTCATCTAGTGAAGTACATGCAGTTATACTGTCTTCTAATATAGTTAATTCTTCCATATATCCTCAATTCTACGCCTATCAATATAGGCTAAAGTAAAGCGATTTTACCTTATTATAGCTGACAATATGATTGTAGCGCCTAAAATTAAAATAGTTTGAGAAAATTATTTATACTCTCAAATATGTTATAATTATAAAACAAAAAACAATAAAGGGATTTATAAATGTGTATATTTTGCAAGATGATCAAAGGAGAAATTCCAATTGATATAGTTCATGAAAATGAAAATTTTTTAGCATTTCATGATATTTATCCTAAAGCCCCGGTACACATATTGATCATTCCCAAAGCTCATATCTCATGCTTTCAAGAAGTATCTCCTGAAACGATGGCAGGATTAACTGCTTTTACACAAGAAGTAACAACCAAAATGGGGCTTGATGAGACAGGATACAGACTCATAACCAACAACGGCAAAGACGGCGGACAGGAAATATACCACCTGCATTTTCACTTACTTGGCGGCGGCAAGCTCAAATGGGAATATATGCATGAAGACCCGCATAAAAGTATATAAAAATTAATTTTTATATA
>JAFGWQ010000040.1 GCA_016937075.1 Campylobacterales bacterium
AAGCAGCTACTCCGGCATTTAAAATGCAAAGTGTCGGGCCGATGAAATTGATTATAAAATATGATGCTAGATATTATAACGTTGTTAAAGTCGGACAACCTTATATTTTTCAAATTGGCGGTAAAGGAACAAAATATAAAGCTACTATAAGAAAAATATATCCTACTATCGATGAAAAAACACAAATGATAATAGCTGAAGCATATATAAAAGATATGCCATCTGGACTTTTTGGTGCCGGTACAATAGTGACAGGAAACTAAATGTATAAATTTGCCATAAACCGACCAATTGCGACATTAATGTATGCATTTACATTGATGATTTTCGGCTGGATAGCATTTCGCAGTATGCCAATAGCGCTTTATCCGAATATTGATTTTCCGATCGTAACAATCACAACAACTTATCCTGGGGTAGATCCGACCACTATGGAATCTCAAGTAACAGACAAAATAGAAGAGTCTGTATCGCAATTAGCCGGAGTTGACATGATATCTTCTACCAGCAGCGAGGGAGTTTCTGTTGTCATGGTCAAGTTTTTATTGGAGAGAGATATAGAAGAGGCAGCAAATGACGTACGCGATAGGGTATCTTCTATAGTATTGCCAAAAGATACCCAAAAACCGCTTGTGCGAAAACTTGATGTTGGAGCCGCCTCTGTCGTAAATATTTTTCTAACCGCCAAAAAAAGTACGCCCCAAGAGCTTATGTTGTTTGCCAACGAGAAAGTTAAGCCGGCTTTAGAAAAAGTGATGGGCGTGGGGTCAATTAATATAATTGGATATCAAGATAGAGAGATCAAGATCTTACCAAACCCGTTTTTGCTTAGTCAGCATAAGCTAAGCGTATCAGATCTTTATGGTATCTTATCTAATGAAAATGTCAAATCAGCAGGCGGAAAACTTATAAATTCCACCCAAGAGTTGATTTTAAAAACCAATAGTGATGCTCTTAATGTACAAGAACTTAGAAATATAATGATAAAAGACGGTGTCAGATTAAGCGATGTTGCAACAGTTGAAGATACGCTTAGTGATCCAAAAAGTTTTTCATCTTATAACGGTACACGCGGAGTAATGCTGGAGATACAAAAAATATCAGGCGCAAATACAATAGAAGTGGTAAATTCGGTAAAAACCCGCGTGCCTATGCTTAAAGAAATGGCAGGCGATAAGTTTGGCGTAGAAGTTATAAACGATACATCAGCATATATTGAGCATTCGCTTCATGCTGTTGAATTTGATCTGATGTATGGTGCTTTGCTTGCAGCAATAATCGTATTTGTATTTTTGAGAAACTTTACTATCACGCTGGTTTCGGCAGTTTCGATACCGGTATCTATAATAGGCACATTTGCTTTGATGGATTATATGGGATATGATCTCAATAAAATGACCATGATAGGACTAACTCTGGCTATTGGCGTCATTATAGATGATGCAATAGTTGTCATAGAAAACATACACAAAAAGATCGAACAAGGTATGGATAAATTTACTGCTTCAGTAGAAGGCACCAAGGAGATGGCATTTGCTATTTTGGCAATCTCGGCTATGCTTCTGGCTGTTTTCATACCGGTTTCTTTTATGGGCGGTATTGTCGGAAGATTTTTTAACTCTTTTGCTATGACTGTCGGTTTTGCGATCATTATATCGTATACTGTAGCACTTAGTTTGATACCAAGTCTTAGTGCTAGGGTCTTAAATAATAAAGAGAGTGCATGGCATCGCAAAACAGAACATATTTTTCAATGGATTGAAAAGAGATATGAAGGATTGTTAAAATCCGTACTTAGAAATAGAAAAAAAAACCCTCTTGTTTGTATCGATTATCTTTATTATATCTTTGTCACTTTTTCCAAAAATTGGTATGGATTTTATGCCAAAAGAAGATAAAAGCGAATTCGAGATCCAAATAAAAGCGCCTGCCGGTATATCACTAGAGCAAATGAAAAAAGAGTGCAGTGTCATAGAAAATGAAGTCAAAAAAGATAAAAATATACTTTACACAACACTTGGGATTGGTTACAGCACAGCTAGAGAAATTCATAAAGGCTTAATATATGTCAAATTAAAAGAAAAAGACCAAAGAATCTTGAATCAAGAGGATATTGTTCAGTCCATCAGGGACAGATTAAAACCATACAAGAAGAAACTTTTTATCTCTGTAGCAGCCATACCGAATATCAAAGGTACCGGGGTTAGTGTGCCTTATCAAATAGTGCTTAAGTCCGATTCACTTGAAAGTCTGGTAATTGCAAAAAATAATCTTATTAATTATCTTTCACAAAAGAAAGGCCTAGTTGATATTGATAGCAATCTAGATGATGCTAAACCCCAGCTAGTAATTACAATTCTAAGAGAACAGGCTGCAAAATTGGGTGTAAGTGCAAGGGCTATTTCATCTTTGATAACCTCTGCATATTCCGGAGAGATAGAAATAGCACAACTAGAAGATGATGGTAAAGAATACAATATTGTTTTGCGCGTGCCTGATGATTATCGACAATCATTACAAGACATTAAAATGCTTCAAATTCGATCATCAACTACAGGCGAGCTTGTATTTTTAGATGGCTTGATCGATGTTAAGCTGGAAAATACCTTGGCAAGCATAAACCGTACTGACAGAGAAAGACAAGTGACTGTTTTTGCGGATCTTTTTGGGCTTGATTTGAACGGTGCCGTACAATATACTGAGGCAAAAATAGATACTCTAATGCCCAAAGGTGTCAGTTATCGTTTTGTGGGATTTGCTGAAGAGATGCAAAAAACAGCCAGCGCTTTTGGTGCTGCGTTATTGCTATCGGTTATATTAATGTTTATTATTTTGGCAATTCTTTATGAATCGCTTGTGCAGCCGTTTATTATAATGGTAGCTTTGCCGCTGAGTATAACAGGAGTTCTTCTGGCACTCTTTTTGAGTGGAAACCATTTTAGTCTATTTGTTATGATAGGATTTATGCTACTTATGGGAATGGTCGGGAAAAATGCCGTGCTTTTGGTAGATTTTGCCAACCATGCAGTTGAAAAAGGCAAAAAAATAGATGAAGCACTCATAGAGGCGGGAGAAAAAAGACTTCGTCCTATACTTATGACCACCATGGCTATGATCTTTGCAATGCTGCCTTTAGCATTTGGTGGCGAAGTGGGAAGCGAAGTAAAATCACCGATGGCAATATCTATTATAGGCGGACTTCTTAGTTCCATGATACTTACCCTTTTGGTTGTACCTGTTATTTATTATGTGTTTGCACCGCTTGATTTGCGTTTGCGCAAATGGTATGGCGGTAAAATAAAAGAATAAAGTCGGCTAGAAGTACCTCTAAGCGATAATTACTTATCGCTTAGAGGGTTTGGAATCACACAAGATACTTCTTTTTATTTTCCCAAATATCTTTCTAGTATAATTGAAGCGGCCATCGAATCTATTCGGCCGTCTTTGGAATGTTTGAATACTCCTGCGGTGCGCTCTTTTGCTTCAAGGCTTGAATTTTGTTCATCTTGATAAATGATCTCTATACCATCAAGTTCCAATAATGACACAAAATGTTTGATCCTTCTGCTCATCTCTTCGCTACTGCTTCCATGCAGAGGAAGCCCTACAACGAGCTTCTCTATCTCCCATTCTTTTAAGAATAATTTAATATCTCTTGCTGCTTGATTACGATTTTTTCTTAAAATTGCATTTTGAGGTAAAACAATTTTATTATCCAAACAAATAGCAACCCCTATACGTTTAAGACCTACATCAATACATGCTATTTTCATAGACACATTTTTTATGAACTAACTTTTGTTACAAATGCTTCTTTGACAATATTTTCTTTGACGGAAATTAGAGTATTGTTAGCATCATTTCTATCATTGAATGGACCTATGAGCAGCTTAGACGCTGTTTTTCCATTTTCTGATACCGGCACTATAGTGTAAGCATAGCCCTGTGATGCGATTTTTTTAAGAAATACTTTATCTGGTTTATGTTGAAATTTACCGATTTGAACATAATAGCCTTTATCTGTTTTATTCTCTATGGTCTCTTTTTTGGCATTGGTTTGTGTATCTGCTTCGTTAACTGCTACCGTAACAGACTGTTCCTGAGTTGTTTGTTGAGCTAGCAAATTTTCTTTTTGTAATTCTTCATCAGATGCTCTTGGTATATCAGCCGATGCGTTTTCTGTGATGGACATATCTATTTTGATATCGTTTACGGGAGAAGCAGTTTGTTTGTTTTGGGCTAGAGCCAAGGTGATAGGCTTAGTCTCTTTTTTCCTTGCAACCATAACAGGTTCTGTTTTGGTTTTAACGGCTCCGGCTATATAATCTTGCATTTTTGGTTGAAATGCTACATATGTATCGCCTTTTTGTTCATAGTATCTTCTAGCGCCCTTAAATCTTGATTTATAGTATTTACTTGTAAATAGATTGCCGTATGTAATTTTTTTATCTGCAGAGCTTGCATGGCTAAACCAGCCGTCTTTTAGATATATCCCTACGTGAGAGATTTTTCCAGTTCTGCGCTTGGTAGTATCAAAAAATACAAAATCACCAAATTTCAAATCTTCTATAGCGATAGGTTGGCCGGACTTGATCTGCTCTCTTGCTACTCTAGGTATGTCAACACCCATTGACCCAAACATATAATATAGATATCCAGAACAGTCAAAACAGTAAGGGCCTTCTTCTGCCCAAACATAAGGTTTGCCTTCTAATTTTTTGATCATACTAGCTAAGTTCTCTTCGTTAAATTGGAGGGTATGTTGCGGTTTTGTAATGGCATAATTCGGATTTTTTGGAAATGTTTGATAGGATTGCATACCTGGCTGTTTCTGGCTGCATCCGGTAAAGAGTAATATGCCTAGCACTGCTGATAATGGTAGTATAACTTTTGAATTCTTCATCTTTAAGACTCCCCTTTGTCTTTAGCAAATCGCTAAATTATTATTGCACAGTATATCTTAAAAATAACTTATAAAATTAATATAGTATCACCATATGAGAAAAAACGGTAATTTTGAGATATTGCTTCCTTGTATATCTCCAAAGTTTTCTCTCTCCCTATAAAGCTTGCTACTAACATGATAAGTGTGCTTTTTGGCAAATGAAAATTTGTTAATAGATGATCTACTCTTTGGGGTTTATTATGCGGATGCAAAAATAGATCACATTCTCCGCTAGTAATGTTTGTTCTGCTGAAATATTCTATTGTTCTTGTCACCGTTGTGCCTATAGCTAAAATGGGTTTATCGCTTTGTAGTGTTGCAAGTGTATCAGCAGGAATGTGAAATTGCTCAGAGTGCATAGGATGTGATAGTATCTCATCGCAATCAACCGGCTTGAAAGTACCTGCCCCTACATGAAGTGTGAGTGTGTGCGTGTCATGTTTTTGTTTTAAAAGCTCAAATAGTTCCGGTGTAAAATGAAGCGACGCGGTTGGAGCTGCAACTGCACCTGCTTTGGCAGCAAATAGGCTTTGATAGTCTCTTGCATCTTCTGTAGTATCGCTTCTTTGTATATAAGGCGGAAGAGGCACATGTCCGATTGATTCCAAAATTTTTATTAATTCTTCAAAATTTAGGATTTTATTATATTTTTCAAAAACAACCACTCTGCTGCCATCGCTATTTAGTTGTATTACTGTAACTATCAAATCATTTTCAAAGAAAAGTTTTGTTCCAACTTTTACTTTGCCTCGAATCATAACAAGAAAACGGTTATCAGGCAACGGCTTATTTAGAAGCAACTCCGCTGCACCTCCACTTGCCTTTTTGCCAAAAATACGTGCTTTAATAACTTTTGTATCATTGAGAAATATGCTGCACTCTTTTGGTATAAACTTTAAAATATTTGAAAATACAGTATGAATAATTGTATCGCTGCGTCGATCATAAACAAGCAGTTTGGCACTATCTGCAGGATGAACAGGATATAGAGCTATGTGCTCTTTTGGAAGTTCGTAATCATAGCTTTGGGTTAACAGATCAAGAGTCATTATCTACTTTGGCCGGCATAGAATTATTTGATTCTTCTTTCTTTGCTTCCGGGTTTACAAGCTTGACAATCAAAATTGACAATCCATATAAAATGACAAGCGGAATTGCCATAAGGAGTTGAGACAATACATCAGGTGGAGTCAATATGGCTGCGGCTATAAATATAAGTACTACGGCATATTTGAAAAAATCAATTAATGTTCTGTCTGTGATCATTCCTAGTGCACCAAGCAAAAATGCGACTACTGGCAATTCAAAAGCTATGCCAAACCCAATCATGATCTTTGTAAAAAAACCGACATAATCTTCTATATTGATAAAAGGAGTATAAAGGAATGATCCAAATGAAATAAGAAATTCAAACCCAAGAGGGGCTGCAACATAATATGCAAAAAGTACACCCACCCCAAACATTACGGAGCCGCCCACAACAAACGGAATAACCATTTTTTTTTCATTAGCATACAATCCAGGTGCTACAAAAAGCCATAATTGATAAAGAATATACGGTAAGGCACCAAGAAAAGCTGCAAAAAATGAAACTTTCAAAGCCACAAAGAATGCTCCCCCGACCTGATGAGTTGTTACTTTCCCCTCCAAAGCCTTACTGGAAACACCAGATGCATGTGCAAGTGCATCATTAAGAGGCTGTGTCACCCATGATAGGATTTCATTATGAAAGGAAAAAGATATGCCAAACATTATAATAACGGCAATGACAGATAGGCCCAATCTTTTTCTTAGTTCGATTAAGTGTGGTTTCATATCTTCGAACATTATGCTTCCTCGTTGTTGACTGATTGTTTTTTGAAAGTCACAGTTTCTCTTTTGGGCTCTATACTTTCAGAAGGAGAGCTTGTTTGGCTGAAACTGTTTTTAGCACTTTGCATGGCTTTTTCTATCTCTTCGGTTGGATTGATTTTGTGATTTTTGAAACTTTGCAATTCGTTTGTTGCTTCATCAAGCTGCTTTTTGTAACTAAGAGCTTCCTCTTTGATATCTGCTATTCGCATCTCAGATTCCAGAGTATGTTGGGCATCATTCATAACTTTTTTTATACTTTTTATAAATCTTGCTACTTTCACCATTGTATCTGGCAGTTTTTCTGGTCCTAGAAACAAAATAGCAATGATAATAATGAATAAGAACTCTTCAAAACCGATTCCAAACATATTCTACATGCCTCATATTTTTAGGCTATTGTATCACAAAAAGTTTAATCCATCAGATAAAGCGCGATCTCGTCACTCAAGAAAAGATCTAGATTGTAATAGTGCGTAGCACTTTTGGTTAGTTTGCCGCTATTTGTCAAAAAATCTGCCTTTTGCAGAATATGTATAGGCAAGATAGAGATTTCAATTCCGATGGTACTTCTTAAGCCTAAAAAAATCTTTTCTGTCAATATATCCTTGGAGGTTAATCTTTCTTTTTTGATATGCAACGGATTTGTGATATATCCATCTATATCCGTGAGTGGATAGAGTCTAGTGTCGTCTAAAAAACCTACAGCCCCTGCCCCTATACCGATATAATTTTCAAGATTCCAATACCCTTTGTTGTGTTTAGATTGGTATGTACCAAAATTTGAGATTTCATAATGCTCAAATCCTTTTTTAATGATCTCTTCTGCGACAAAAAAAGCTAGACTATCATCTGTTTGTCTATCTTTATCCGTAAAATTCGTCTTATCTTCTATCGTCAATTCATAAGCAGATATATGGTCTATCGGCAGAGAAAAAGCGGTATCTATATCTTTTTTTAACAGCTCTTTTGTATCTCCTCTTGCATTATATATAAGATCTAGAGATATATGCTCAAATCCAAGGGTGTGCGCATTTGTTATGGCATCAATGGCCTGTATTCTGTCGTGAGCTCGTCCCAAATTGTGCAATTTTGCATCATCAAAACTTTGTACTCCAAAGCTGAGACGATTAACACCAAGATCTTTCATTCCTTTCATCCATAATACGGTAGATGAATTTGGGTTGGCTTCCGCTGTTATTTCGGCATCCGGATCAATGTATGGTTTTATAATAGAAAAAAAATCTTGATAATGTGATGGATTGATGGTAGATGGGGTACCGCCACCTATAAAAATATTTTTGATATCTCCACGAGAGGGTTTAAATCTTTCTAGCTCGTATTGCAATTGAACGCATATACTTTGCATGTATCTGTTTTGGGTATTGTGTTTATGGGTATAGGAGTTGAAACTGCAATAATGGCATTTTGAATCACAGTATGGGATATGAAGATATAATAGCATGACAACCTCTGTTTATTTGATAAATTCAAATGATTCTAACCACAAATGAGATAAAATAATATCAGAAAATATACCGAATTTTGTTTGTCAGCAAGAAAGCAAATTTTTTTAAAATAGAAATAAAGTTATAATATGAGTCCTGTATCGTATAAAAAAAAGCGTTATCGCCAAAATGTTGCTGCTGTTATATTGTCGCCCAAATATCCCAATGAATGCGAATTCTTTGTGGGACAATGTAGGGGCATTAAAAACAGATGGCAATTTCCGCAAGGTGGCATAGATGGAGCCGAGACACCTAGAGAAGCTCTTCTTCGTGAACTTGAAGAAGAGATAGGGTGTAATAATATTGAGATTTTGGGAGAATTTCCTGATTGGATAACTTATGATTTTCCAAAAGTTAAAAAAACAACCAAAAGATATCCT
>JAFGWQ010000004.1 GCA_016937075.1 Campylobacterales bacterium
ATGCCATTTTCAAATAGCTCAATGCAGTGTGTATTGCCCCGCTCTTATGATATTATAAGAGGTTAGTTTCAATTCATTATGGTAAAATAGCGCCCTATATTTATAAATAATTTAAATTAAGGGAAAATCTCTTGTTATCAACTGTAAATTTAACTCAACGCTATGGTAAGCGTGTATTATTTGACAAAATAAACCTCACATTGGATGCGGGCAAAAGATATGGGCTTATTGGAGCCAATGGTGCCGGTAAATCCACTTTTCTAAAAATTCTATCAGGAGAGATAGAGCCGACAGAAGGAGAAGTTCAACTCCAATCTGGAGTTCGAATGGGTGTATTGGGGCAAAATCAATATGCATTCGAAGACTTTACATTAAAAGACGCAGTATTGTATGGCAACAAACGTCTTTATGATGCGCAAAAAGAGAAAGAAAAGCTCTACATGGAAGGCAATTTTGATAGCGATGAAGTCAATAACCGTTTAGCAGAGCTTGAAATGATATGTGCAGATGAAGATCCTACCTATGAGAGCGAAGTAAAGATAGAAAAACTCTTAGAGTCACTTGGATTTCCTGCATCCCAACATAATGATCTTATGAGTTCTTTGACCGGCGGCGATAAATTCAAGATCTTGTTAGCCCAGGTACTTTTCTTGAAACCTGATGTATTATTATTGGACGAGCCTACTAATAACCTTGACATTGAGACTATCGGCTGGCTTGAAGAAGAGCTTAAACGTCACGAAGGAACATTGCTTGTAATATCACACGATAGACACTTTATCAATGGTGTTGTTACGCACATACTGGATCTTGATTTCCAACAAATCCGTGAATTTACAGGTAATTATGACGATTGGTACATAGCAGCAAACCTGATAGCTAAACAAGCTCAAACAGATAGAGCCAAGGGTCTAAAAGAAAAAGAAGAGTTGGAGAAATTTATAGCACGCTTCTCTGCTAATGCTTCCAAAGCTAAACAAGCTACAAGTCGCCAAAAGCAACTTGAAAAACTTCAAATCCAAGAAGTTAAACTCTCTAGCCGCAGAGATCCGTCTATAATGTTTAAACCACATAGAGATATAGGCAATGAGGTTCTTGATCTCATTGATATTCATCATAGCTATGATGGGCTTGAAGTACTTAAAGGCGTGAGCTTCAAAGTTAAAAAAGGCGATAAGATAGCGCTCATTGGATCAAATGGAGCAGGCAAAACTACGCTTTTAGAGATACTTATGGGGAAACTTACTCCGACAAGCGGTAAATTTATATGGGGACAAACGATATCAACTACATATTTTCCGCAAAATACCACAGACTTGATATCAGGAGATGATATATTGCCTCAATGGGTGCAAAATTTTGATCCTAAATGGCATATTGATGAGATACGTAAATGTTTGGGGCGAATGTTATTTACCGGCGAAGAACAAACCAAAAAAGTTTCAGCATGTTCAGGCGGAGAAAAGCATCGTTTAATGCTTAGTAAAATGATGATGGATAGTGCTAATTTCTTAGTATTAGATGAACCGGATAACCATCTTGACCTTGAAGCTATTATAGCTCTTGGCGAGGCTTTGCATGATTATCAAGGCGGTGTTATCTGTGTTACTCATGACCGTGAGCTTATCGATGCATTTGCCAATCGTATTATCAAATTGAACAACGACGGAACTCTGATAGATTTCGAAGGAGATTACGAAGCTTTTGCTGAGATACACGGACATTAATTGATTTTTGTGACAATTTTATATCAAGCAATCAAAAGGTGATGCGGTGTTTATGAAAACTTATGTAAATTTTTTTGCTAAATATTGTAAATCAATTTTGTTTGCAATGCTGGTTGTGACCGGAATTTTTGGATATTATGCGCAATTTTTGAGTATCGATGCATCTGCTGAAACACTCTTATTGGAAAATGATCCGGATCTGAAATTAAATCGTGAAATACACAATAGATATGGCAGCTCTGATTATTTGATCGTTGCTTTTACTCCAAATGAATTTTTACTTTCTGATTCTGTAATTGCTACTATTAAAAATCTTAAATCATCTTTGCAATCTATAGATGGAGTAGAAAGTATTACAACCATCTTGGATGTTCCTCTCTTGGAGAGTCCCAAAAAGAGCATTCAAGATATTGTTGTAGATACAAGAACGCTTTTGTCACCCAATATTGATAAAAAGCTTGTACAAAAAGAGCTTACTTCCAGCCCTCTTTATGCTAACAATCTTGTTAGCAGTGATTTTAAAACCACGGCTATTATGATCAATCTCAAAGAAGATGCAAACTATACAAGACTTTTGAGTGAACGTAATAAATTTATAGAATTAAAACAAACAAGAAAATTATCAAAAGAAGAAAATACACAATTCGAAAAAGCCAAACAGGAGTTAAAAGATTACCGTGATCATTTAAGGGTAAAAGAGCATGATATGATCGTCCAAGTGCGATCAAAAATAGATCAGTTTAGAGACAAAGGAGATCTATTTTTAGGCGGGGCTATAATGATAGCAGATGATATGATAGGATTTGTAAAAAGTGATATTGTAATATACGGGATCGCTATTTTGCTTGTTATCATATTGATGCTTTGGGTTATTTTTAGACAAGTACGTTTTATTGTCATTCCTATCGTTATCTCGATTGTCGCACTTGTAATCTCTACTGCCATAAATGCACTTGTGGGTTTGGAGGTAACTGTAGTATCATCAAACTATGTAGCAATGCAGCTAATTACGACTCTTTCATTAGTGATACATCTAATCGTGAGTTATAGGGAACAATATGGACTTTATCCGGATTATTCCCAGAAAGAATTATTGGAAATTACATTAAAACGAATGTATATACCCTCTGTATTTGTGA
>JAFGWQ010000041.1 GCA_016937075.1 Campylobacterales bacterium
AAAAGAAAATGATATTGAGATATTAAAATTATCTGTTTGTATTGAAGAAAATCATGCCGCATAAAAAACGGCATAATTATTGGTAATAAAAAGGAGAAATTACTGTCCGTGATAGTTGGGGCTTTCTTTGGTGATGGTCACATCATGTACATGACTCTCTTTTAGTCCCGCACTTGTGATCTCAACAAACTCTGCTTTTTCCCAAAATGTAGGAATATCTTTAGAACCGCAATATCCCATAGAGCTTCTAAGACCTCCTATCATTTGATGGACCACATCGGCTATTTTCCCACGATATGGTACGCGTCCTTCAATACCCTCAGGCACTAGCTTATCGGCAGCTGTGCCTTCTTGGAAATATCTATCTGTACTTCCTTTGGTCATAGCACCTATACTTCCCATGCCTCTATATTCTTTAAATTGTCTGCCATTGAAGATTATCATTTCTCCCGGTGCTTCATACGTACCCGCAAGCGCAGATCCTAGCATAACCGAGCTAGCGCCTACTGCAAGTGCTTTTGCTACATCTCCGGAATATTTGATGCCTCCATCAGCGATGACGGGTATGCCGTACTCTTTTGCGATCATTGCAACATTATCTATGGCAGATATTTGAGGTACGCCTACGCCTGCGACTATACGAGTGGTACAAATAGATCCAGGTCCAATACCAACTTTGACGGCATCTGCGCCGGCTTCTATGAGGTCTTTGGCTGCTTCGCCAGTGGCAATATTACCTGCTATTACATCGATATCAAGTTCAGCTTTGATTAACTTAACCGTATCAATAATTCCTTGTGAATGTCCATGAGCAGAATCAAGTACAAGTACATCTACACCGGCCTCTACTAATGCTCTAGCGCGATCCAATTGTCCTACACCGATAGCTGCGGCAACTCTGAGTCTGCCAAAAGCATCTTTATTTGCATTTGGATGCTGTACTTTTTTCTCTATATCTTTGATAGTAATTAGACCTTTTAGCTTGCCTTCATCATCTACGATAGGAAGTTTTTCAATTTTATGCTGTTGCAATACTTTGGCTGCCTCTTCAAGAGTTGTACCAACTTTTGCTGTGATCAATGGAACATGTGTCATTACATCTTTTACAAGAACACTCATATCACTTATAAAACGCATATCCCTATTGGTAAGAATTCCTACTAATACTCTATCTTGATTAACAACCGGTACACCTGAAATATGATACTCACCCATAAGAGCATCTGCTTCTCCTACTTTTGCTTCTGGATAGATAAAGATAGGATCTATGATAACGCCACTTTCAGATTTTTTGACTTTTCTAACCTGCAAGGCCTGTGTTTCGATATCCATATTTTTGTGAATTACACCTATGCCACCGAGTCTAGCCATAGCAATAGCAGCTTTGTATTCTGTAACTGTATCCATTGCAGCCGATACTATAGGTATATTTAGACTTACTCTTTTAGTGAGCATAGTAGTGATACTTACCTCTTTTGGTAATACCGTAGAATGCTGCGGTACTAATAACACATCTTCAAATGTCAAAGCTTTTTGTTTTATTCTCATATTGTCTCCTTATTTCGTATATTTTACAGCTTTTTCCATACTAGCCGCACCGTCAAAAAGTGTCTGTTCATCAAATGCTTTTGCAATCAATTGTAATCCGATAGGCATTCCGTCATTATCTTTTGCTACAGGAAGAGAAAGTGCCGGAAGTCCAGCTAAATTAATTGCTATAGTGTACATATCGCTTTTATACATCTCAAGTGGATCGTGCACTGCTCCTATTTTTGGGGCTACACTTGGAGCAACAGGAGAGAGTATCAGATCAGCATCTTTAAATATAGCATTAAACTCATCACGGATGAGATGTCTAACCCTTTGTGCTTTTAGATAATAAGCATCATAATATCCGCTTGAAAGCACAAAATTGCCTAGCAAGATACGTCTTTTAACTTCGTCTCCAAAACCTTCGCTACGAGTATTATAATATAAATCCGACACATTGCTTGCTTCTGCGCGTCTTCCATACCTAACTCCGTCAAATCTAGCTAGATTTGTAGCCGCCTCAGCAGTTGCAAGGATATAATAAGTAGCAATATCATACTTGGTATTTTGCATATTTTTATGAATTATTGTATGTCCCGCATCTTGCAAAGCTTTTACTGTATCACTATAAGCTTTTTGTATCTCACTGCTAGCTTCGCTTATATAATTATCTATGACGGCGATTGTCAGTTTTCTATTTTCATTTATGACTGTTTTGCCATCTTCTATATCTGCACTTGTTGAGTCTTTAGAGTCATGACCTTTAATGATATCATAAAGTATTGCTGCGTCTTCTACGTTTTGTGTAATTGGTCCTATTTGATCCAATGATGATGCATAAGCAGCCAAACCATAACGGCTAACTCTTCCATATGTAGGCTTCATGCCCACACACCCACAATAAGCTGCCGGCTGACGGATAGATCCTCCGGTATCGCTTCCAAGAGCTGCTATAGCTATACCGCCACCTACTGCAGCTGCCGCACCACCCGAACTTCCACCAGGCACCCTGGAAAGATCATGAGGGTTTTTAGTGATTCCGTAAAAACTACTCTCAGTTGTACTTCCCATGGCAAACTCATCCATATTAGATCTTCCAAATGCCATCATTCCATTTGCGTTTAATTTATCAATAACTGTTGCATTATAAGGAGCAATATAACCTTGAAGTATCTTTGATCCGCTAGTAACATTCCATCCGTTTACTTGAATATTGTCCTTAATAAGGATGGGCACACCCTCGCCTGAACTCTCAAATCCTATATAAGCATTCAAATTACTTGCTTTCGCAAGATTTTCTAGTTCACTTTTAATTTCGCTTAACTCTTCTTTTGATTTAGTCAGTGCTTCTTTTAGTGTAATCACTTTTGCTCCTTAATGTATCTTTTTTTCATAATATTTCACTATCAGCAATCCTGCTCCGACAAGAGCAAAAATAAACAAAATTGAGCCGATAATCACTTCAGACCCAACAGGCTGAGACAGATCAAACATATGCTACAACCTTTGCACATCTTTCACATATACTGTCTTCGCTTTCGGCTTTAAATCTCCAGCATCTTGGGCATTTATGATCATCAGCTATTGCAATATCAAATCTCATACCATCAACTTCGAATGAAGATAAAATTTCACTTTGCGCTTTACCTCTAACATGTGATACCATAAACCAATCTTCTAAGTCTTTTGTATTCTTAATACCCCAATCATATTCACCACATAGCTCGACTTCCAAAGTAGCTTTTACAACCTTCTCTTTTTTGAGCTTATCTATCTCTTCTGAAAATGCATTTCGCACATTTAGTAGCATAGTAGCATCAAGGCTTGAGTCAACTTCCGGTAATGATGTATAGTCAAAATCAAATATATTTTTTGCATTACCTTTAAATAAAGCCGGAGCATAGTCAAGTATCTCATCGGCTGTATATGTAAGCACCGGCGCCACAAGAGCCAACATACTTTTAGCTATCAGAGCCATTGCGCTTTGTGCAGTACGTCTTGTTTCGCTATCTTTGGCGTCACAATATAATCTATCTTTGCAAATATCCATATATATAGCGCTAAGCTCATTGGTCAAAAAGTGATTTAATACCGCAAATCCTCTCAAGAAATCGTAATTATCAAAATTTTCTTTTACTTCATCAAATACTTTTTTAGCAGTATCCAATATCCACAGATCAAGCTCTCCGAATTTGTCGATATCAATGATGTTTTCTAAGTCATTTATGTTTGCAAGCAAAAATCTAAATGTATTACGGATCTTTCTATACTGCTCTGCTGTCTGTTTGAGTATTGCTGATGAGATCTTTAGATCACTTTGATAATCACTGAGTGCCACCCAAAGACGCAAAATTTCAGACCCAAACTCTTTTGTTACTTCATCCGGAGCTACTACGTTGCCTTTGGATTTGCTCATTTTTTCACCTTTTTCATCGACGGTAAATCCATGAGTCAAGAGTGCCTTATATGGAGCATGATGGTTGACTGCGGTCGACAAGAGCAAGGAGCTTTGAAACCAACCTCGATGTTGGTCGCTGCCTTCCAAGTATAGATCTGCAGGATACTCCCCGGCATCATAGTTTGAGCTTTTTAGCACGCTGTTCCAAGTAGAACCGCTATCAAACCAAACATCTAGTATGTCTGTAACTTTTTCTAGTTCATCTGCGCTATATCCGCTGCCCGGATACAAAAGTTCTTGTATTGGCATATCATACCAAGCATCACACCCAAACTGATCAAATATCATAGCTGTGAAGTTAAGTACCTTTTCGTCAAAGATAACTTCTTTTGTCTTTTTTACACGGAAAAATGCTATAGGCACACCCCATGATCTTTGGCGCGATATACACCAATCCGGACGTTGTTCTATCATACCTTCAAGTCTGCCGCGACCCCAGCTAGGATAAAAAGTAGTATTTGCTACTTCTTGTAATGCAATTTGACGTAAAGTATTATTTTCGCCTTTTGGTTCTGCATCTACAGATATGAACCATTGATTTGTTGCTCTATAGATAAGCGGTTTTTTTGTTCTCCAGCAATGAGGATACGAGTGCATAAATTTACTTTGATGCAAGAGTGCATCTCCCAATAATTCCAAAATAGGAGGATTTGCTTTAAATATATGCATACCTACAAATTCACTTGGAAGCAAATGATGTCCTACGATACTCTCGTCATAACACCCTTTTTCATCAACAGGCATAAGCACTTCAAGATTATACTTGAGCCCTATGCGATAGTCATCTTCACCGTGCCCAGGAGCAGTATGCACAGCTCCGGTTCCGCCATCAAGCAATACGTGTTCGCCCAAAACAATGGTTGAATTTCTGTCATTGAGTGGATTGATTGCTATTTTATTCTCAAGCTCTCTAGCGGCAATTTTTCTGCCTGAATGCTTACCAATGATGCCCATTTCGGACAATGCTTCATATCTGCTTTGCGCCACAATATAACCATCATCGCTAATGACATACATTTCATCAGGGTTGAGTGAGATACCGGTATTAGCAGGAAGAGTCCATGGTGTTGTCGTCCAAATTACTATAGCTGCTTTACCATGAATTTCGAGCTCTTCTTTTGTCTTATCGCTTAACTCAAAAGCCACATATATAGAGTAATCTTCTTTGTCTTTGTATTCTACTTCAGCATCAGCTAGAGCCGTCTGGGCTGCCCATGACCAAAAAATAGGTTTATGACGCTCAATAAGTAAACCCTTTCTGGCTACTTCACATAATGTTCTATATATATTTGCTTCAAATTTAAAATCCATAGTCACATAAGGATTATCCCAATCAGCGACGACTCCCAGAGATTCAAACCCCTCTTTTTGGATAGCTACGAATTTTGATGCATGCTCGCGACAAAGCGAACGAAACTGTGAAGCGGGCATTGCTTCTTTTGCTTCTTTACCGATTCCTTCTTCTACTTTTTGCTCGATTGGCAAGCCATGACAATCCCAGCCTGGAACGAAACGAACTAATTTGCCTTGAAAATAGTGATATTTCACTACTATGTCTTTAAGTATTTTATTG
>JAFGWQ010000042.1 GCA_016937075.1 Campylobacterales bacterium
AGGTAGATTTGTTACGCTTCTTTTTAGAGGGATTATTGGTACGGCTGCGCTTATAGTGTTTTTTTATACCATCGGAGCAACATCTCTCTCGAGTGCCGTCGTTTATGCCAAAACAGAGCCTATTTTTACGGCGCTATTAGCATTTTTGATCTTAAAAGAGAGACTAAGCTACGTATCTATATTTGCTATATTGATCGGTTTTGCAGGTGTGGCTGTTTTGGGTAAATTTGAGATTGATTCTTTGCAAATAGCAGGAGTTATGATCGGATTTCTATCGGCACTTGCCTACACAAGCGTACGAAGCCTAAAAGGTTTTTATGATGAAAAAGCGGTTGTATTGTCATTTATGGGATTTGGTGTTGCCATCCCGCTTGTTTTGATGATCATTGGTGTATTTTATACATTACCTTTATTAAATGCAAACCTTATTGCCTATGTGCACCCGCAAGGCATGGATTGGTTGTGGATAATGATCATGGGTGGATCTGCTGCATTAGCCCAGATATTCATGACAAAGGCATATTATGCCGCGCCTGCCGGAATAGTGAGCGCAGCTAGTTATTCGGTGATACTTTTTGCAACCATATTTGGTGTTATGCTAGGAGATATTTATCCTTCGCTAGAAGTTTTGATAGGCGGTGCTTTGATAGTGATTAGCGGAGTATTGTTAGTGGTTTTGAAGTAGATTGTTATATCTTAAGAATATCTATCATTAAAATAAAATTATCAAGCAATTCCTATAATAAATGTATTAAAAGATATACACACACTCTCACTTAGACAAGCAATCCTCTAACTCGTTTTATACCAAAGATACAAAATAAGGCAAAAAGAATCTATCACTATTATAAAAGAAATCTCTAAAAATTAATCATTAAGTATAAACTTAATTTGGATATAATCATTTAAATTAGGAGATGGTAAAAGTATGAATTTCAATATTAACTTAGAAGATATCGCACAAATAATCATTGGTGCTTTTGTCCTGGCAGTACCCATATCTTTTTCTGAAGAAGCATGGAGGTTGGGTGAGACCTTGCCACTGTTTAATCTTTTTTTGATCGTTACCTTGTCAGTTAGTTTTTTAGCACTTTTTGCCTACCAAAGTGTTTTCCAGGGAAATATTGTACATAGAAATTTTATCTTTATATTTAGAGTGGTTGTCGCCTATTTGATAACCCTCTGTGTTGTATTGCTGGTGCTTTTGTCTTTGGACAAATTTCCTCTACTTACGGAGCCTATCCTTGCCATAAAACGATTGATAATTATTGCTATGCCTGCATCTATGGGTGCAATCGTGGTTGATAGTTTTGACAAAGAGTAAGAGCGCGAGAGGAGATTCCTTTTGGAAGAAAAATAGATAATTTGGTATATAATATAACATAATCGGTCAAGTCGGCATGGGCATTTTGCTTATATGTTAAACAACAAAAGAAGAGTCGAAAATGAAATATATTGAGATAATCATAAGCAAGCAGAGTTATGAGGAGGTAATTAAAATTGCCAAAAAGGCGCATGCTATAGATTTGCGTTTTTCCCTTCCTGATAAAGATAACATGCAACGATCAAGGATGATTATTACCAATGATAAACTTCAAAAACTGATGGACAATTTTTCTCATATTATAGGGGCGCAACCAGAAGCCAAGATTCTAATATTGGAGATAGACGGCTATCTGCCAAAATCCCTCGAAGAGAACGAAAAAGAGAAAAGCAAGATAGTCGAAGCAAGAGAAATTATCTATACCGACATGGCCAAAAACACTCATATAAACATCAATTATTTGGCTTTGGTTATCTTGTCAACGATAGTAGCGAGCATAGGTCTTATAGAAAATAATGTTGCTGTTATTATCGGGGCAATGGTTATTGCACCGCTCTTGGGACCAAATATAGCTTTGAGTTTTGCGGCTGTAACGGGCGATACGAAACTTATGTTCTCCTCTGTCAAAACGATTTTGTCAGGTTTATCCATCGCTATTGTTTTACCGATCTTTATCGGGTACTTTTCTAACCTCCCTTTTGATAATCCAGAACTACTTTCTAGAACCGATGTCAAGTTGGATATGTTTCTGCTAGCTTTAGCCTCGGGAGCCGCCGCTGCTCTCTCCATTACAACAGGATTGTCCAGTAGTGCACTGGTCGGTGTGATGGTAGCAGTAGCCTTGCTGCCGCCTGCTGCAACACTGGGGATCATGCTTGGTTCTGGCAATTGGAATCTGGCGCATAGTACGGCTATTATGCTTTTAATGAATATCGTGAGCATAAACCTAGCAAGCCAGATAGTCTTTATCACGCAAGGGATAAAACCTACATTATGGTCTGAAAAAGAACAAGCAAGAAAATTTATGATTTTTTATGGAGCCGTTTGGATCACTATATTGGTAACTCTTTTTATCTATGTTTATATGAATCTGCACTTATTTAAGTAAAATATAGTGATAATTATTGATCATTTTTATATTATAAGTTATGTGTAACTTTCATTTATACTATATTTTACAATCAAAGAAAATTATCAATAAATATTGCTATAATTAATGCATTGGAAGATAAATATACACGGTCTTGGATATATTGTCTATCTGATTCATTGTGCAGTCAATCTCTCGTACAAAAGTGGTTTAGATGTCTTTCACGGCATCTTTCAACCAAGTTAACCTTCTAAGGGGGGCATCATGTTTGATAATAAACAATTTTTGAAACATACTGCAGGTGGCGGTAAGTCCAATCAGGAGTGGTGGCCTAACCAGCTAAAACTCGATATTCTACACCAACACTCTTCGCTATCCAATCCTATGGGAGAAGATTTTAACTATGCGAAAGAATTTAAAACTTTAGACTTAGAAGCTGTAAAAAAAGATCTTAAAGCCATAATGACAGACTCACAGGATTGGTGGCCGGCAGACTTTGGGCACTACG
>JAFGWQ010000005.1 GCA_016937075.1 Campylobacterales bacterium
ACCAAGCTCTGCAGCGAAACCTGCACCGCAAGAGCAGCCACAGAGCATCCCTGAGATAGATATCAATGATGATGAGATACCATTTTAGAAGGATAAAAAATGATGAGAGAAAGAAAATTCAAAAAAAGATTTTGTAAATATTGTGAAAGCAAAGTAGAATATATTGACTACAAAGATGTAGCTTCACTTAAATTTTCACTAAGCGAAAGATACAAAATTATGCCAAGACGTCTTACAGGCAACTGTAAAAAACACCAAGAGCTTGTAACTGTAGCTATCAAAAGAGCTAGACAAACTGCACTTATCCCATATATCGTGGATAGAAAAAATGTAGTTGACGCTCCATTTGAAACTAGTCATAGATAAATCTAGCTCTTCATATCCGCCCTTGGCGGATAAACCAATAATCCTAAAATCACAAATTAAAATACAATCTTTACTATTTTGATAATAAAGCTTTATTGTCAAGCAGATCCAAAAGTCCTTTTATGACACGATAAATAATCCAAATTCCCACAACAACCCAAATAATCCATGCAACCGGAATTAAAACAACTGTCACAAAAAGTATCAAGCTTATAACAAGCCAAAATAGACCAATCCAAAATGTGCGTATCTGCCATTCAAAGTGTGATTCTATCCATGTCCCTTTAACATCGTCTTTTTTGACATAGTTTATAACTATACCTATTATCCAAGCGATACCGCCGGTTAATATGCCCAATATTTGCAATCCATAAACTACAAGGGCCAGATTTTTGTTTGGATCTTGAAAATTATTTACTATTTCGTTTTCTTGGCTCATATGTTTCCTTTAGGATAAATTGCCATCGACAACCTTTTTTATCTTATCATAAATAGATAAAATCTCATTCTTTTTGGCATAAAAGCTGTTGTTGTTAGCTATTAAGTGGGCTGAAGAACTCATTATCTCTTCGGCTACTTTTAGTCCATTTTCCCTCATTGTAGCTCCTGTATCAACTATATCAACTATGGCATCTGCAAGCCCCACAAGGGGTGCTAGCTCTATAGAGCCATAAAGCTTGATTACTTGCACTCCAACTGCTTTTTGGGCAAAATAATTTTTTGTGATATTGACCATTTTTGTAGCTATTTTGATATCAGGCTTATTCCAATCAAGCGCATCTTCATTTTTAATACCGATAGCCACTTTGCAGCGCCCTAACTGCATATCAAGCAGATCAATGATATCGAGCTCTTGCTCTGTTATCACATCAAGTCCTACGACTCCCAAATCAGCTGCACCGTGAGCAACATATGTAGGCACATCTTGGTTTCTTACGTTTAAAAATCTAAATCCATGGGCTTCAAGTATGAGCTTTCTATTGTCAAATGCGAAATTAGTATTGAATATCTTAGAAAAAATATCCAAAGTCTCTTCTGCTATGCGACCTTTTGGAAGTGCTATAGTTAACATGATTTATCCTTTAGTGCCTTTTGCATTCCTTTAAATACCAGCAATTCATCGAATTTACTGTCTGGGAATAAAGATGACAGCCACTCTCCGTCACCCCCTGTAAAATATAGAGGCAGATCGGTTTTGTGACTATCAAGCACGGCTTTAATTGACGCGATTATACCATAGCTTACACTATCTTTTGTTGTGAGAGGCAGAGAACTTAGTGAACATTCGCGGTTTAACTCTATATCCAAAGCCGGGGAGATTGTCTTATAGCTTTCCAGATATGCCTTGATACCTGGCAAGATAAAACCTCCTTGATATACACCATCTTTAACTATATCAACAGTGATAGCGCTTCCGGCATCTACAAAAATACCGTTTGTATGACTAAGACAAAGTGCTTTTCTGTCCACCCCCATTGTCGCATATTCGCCTTTGAGACTCAAGCAGCAAGATATATCTTCCCATAACGCCAGATACTCTATGTGCGATTTGACGGCTTGATTGACGCAAATATACAATAACGGTACAGTGTGATACCCAGCGATAGCTTCTTCGTGCGAAAGATGCAATACATTTTTACCATCAAAAATATGTACACGAGTATTGCCAATGTCAGCTAAAAGCATAGAAATCCTTGCATATTTATAATAATGAGTTTAACATATATATGCTGACAAAAATATCACTAGTTTGCCTTGCTGCAATCAATCAAGTTTGAAATTCAAAACCAATGAAACTTCTAAAAATGCTGTCCTTATAACATTTGGCGGAACATTAACCGGAAAAGCTTTATAGACTGCTTCTTTTGCTGCATTATTTAAAACAGAATGCTCGCCATCACACACAACATTGCTAACACTTCCATTCTGGTTGATTAAAAACGAAATTTTTACTGTTCCTTCTTGCCCTCTTCTTCTAGCTACCGAAGGGTAATGTTTGTTTTTTTTAATTTCATTTTTAAGATTGGAAAGGAATTGGTTTTTTTCGGCCTCTGCATTAACAATAGCTTCTTGTGCCATTTGTTGTTGTTTTGCTTCCCCTCGTTCTTCTTTTTGTTTAGAAGCTTCTGGCTGCTTGGTAGCAATATTTTTGGAAATGTTTGATTTTGTTTTCTCAATTTTCTTTACAATTTCATCTTTTGGTTTATCTTCGGTTTCTTCTTTGGCAGGCGGCTCGGCCATTGTTTTTTGCTCTCGCTGCTCTTCTTGAGGTTCTAACATAGCTATTTTAATAACTCTATCTCCAAGCCGCCTAGGTGCATTGCTCGCCATATACATAAAGCCAAAGATCAAAATACTATATAAAAAGGACGAGATCAAAAAAGAGTGTGCATATCTATTCATGGGTCGTAACTATCCCTAAATTTTCATAGCCATTGCTTTTCAAGATATCTAGTAAAAAAACAAAATTGTCAAATTTTGCATCTTTGTCACAAAATAGATGAACCGGCGTATCTTTACTATGAGTCAAAAGCTTAGCTTGGAAATCTTCTTTTTTTATCTCTGTTTTGTCAAGATATATTTTACCGTCTGCATCTATAGAAACTTTTATCTCTTTTTTTGGTTTCTCTTCAAGCGCGGCACTTGATGATGGAAGATCGACTTTTATAAGCCCTGTTTGGATAAAAGATGCAGTTGTTAAAACAATGACAAGTAGTACGAGCATGATATCAATAAAAGGAACTACATTGATAGAATCAAACTTTTTGATCTGCATTTTTTTCCTTTTGCAAAATCTGCCATTTCGTAATAATCACTTCTATCTTTCTTGTAAGATGATTATAAAAAAATATCGCCGGAATTGCTACTACTAATCCCATCGCAGTAGCTTTTAGCGCCAAAGCCAGAGAGGTCATAATATTTTTTACATCCATATTGCCGCTATTGCCTAGCGTATAAAATGTCACTATGATGCCTAGCACTGTCCCCAACAAGCCGATATATGGTGCATTTGCACCAAAACTTGAAATAATAGATATATTTTGCGTAACATCAAGCTCTATCTCTTCTTGTGATGAGTAGCTTGAAATATTAAGCTTTTTATAAAAAAGCAACCTTTCAATCCAAAAAAACACGACTAGAAAGCTCATAACGCTAAGTATACCTATGATTCCATAATCTACTATATTGCTTAATTGTTCCATATTCATCTATTGATTGCCCCCAAAATTAAAATTGTATTATTGAAATAATAAAATAAAATTGTTAATTTGGTGTTAAAATTTAACACTGAATTAACAATGACTCTTTATACTTTTACTATTGATGAGGGGGGCTCTTCAAGAAATAACACTATTTGTGTACAAAAACATACAATACTGCGCTTAAAAATGACGTAAAAACAAGTTGTTAAAACAATTAAATAATTTAAGCAAGCACTATTGTATAAAAATATGACGTATAAAACATATTGTTTGTTCCTTGCCAGGCTTCCTTCTCATTGTAAAAACACAAAGAAGGGGACAAAATGGATATTTTTAGACTTAGCATTATTGCTTCTGCTCTACTCGTAACTACAATTAATGCGCAAGAAGATATCGGCGTAATTCATGTCGACTCGACGACTATCGATGATAAATTCGAATCAAAAAGAGACGAAGTTTCATCTACAACATCTATTAAAGGGGAAAAAATAGATGAAAAAAAGGCAGAAAATATCCAAAGGACTCTGCAGTCAATACCGGGGATTACCACAGAATTCACTGACGGCGATTCTTTGAAAATTCATATCAGAGGTGTAGAAAATCAAGTATATATGGGAGAAAAACCAGGTGTTGCTGTCGTAATAGACGGTGTGCCGGTATTTGAGAGAACCGGAAGTGTGAATATAGACATGGACAACATAGAAAGTGTCAAAGTCGTCAAAGGCGGGGCTAGTTATCTTTTTGGTGATGATGCACTCTCTGGAGCAATTATCATAACCACTAAAAAAGGCGCCAAAAATGCCGGAGGCAAAGTAGAAGTAGAAAACGGAACCTATGGATATGAAAAATATTTAGCCAAATACGGTGTATCCGAAGAAAAATACAACGCCTACCTCCAGGCAAGCCAAAGAAAAAAAGATGGATATTATGAAGATGGAGACTATGAAGCCAATTATCTCAATGGTAAAGCACAATACTATATAGATGATACCAGCGATATCACAGCCGGATTTGAATATTCCAAGCGTAATAAAGACTCTCATGGAACAGTCAGAGGCGTTACGGAAGCATACGAGAATCCAAGAAGTATCTGGACGCCTGGAAATGACAGAGTAAGAGATTATGCATCGATGTTTGATGTGGAGCTTTTAAAACTTTTTACTACATACTCCAAAGAATTTAAAGGCGGCGAAAACCTCATGGTCAATCTCTACCAATACGGAGATAATACTACATTTCATTCAGGGTTTGCCGACTACAATATAGATCACACACCAAATACAGACCCGAAATTTAAACCAAACCTCAATGAATATGAACAGGTCCAAAGAGGCCTCAAGAGTGAGCTTAGAGGAAATACCAGCGAAAATGGTGCTTATATGATCGGTTTGGATCTAAGAGATAATAATTATAAAAATAATGTTTCATATGCGGTAGACTGGTCCAAAAAAAGCGTAAACTACAAAACAAAACCACCTACTACAACATGGACAGACTACTATAAAGGCACAGAAACCTCAGATGACGAAACAGACGAAAATGTATATGCGCTTTATGGTGAATATAAATATAAATTTAATGACAAGTGGAGTGCTACAACAAATCTGCGTTATGACTATATTGATTTGGACTATAGCAGCAACATATCAGCTTTGCAATTAGATAAAAGTTTTGATCAATTATCCTATCGAGCTGGCGCAAATTACCAAATAAATGATAATGCATCTATGTATGCGGCTTTTTCTACCGGCTTTAGAGCGCCGTCTATTGAACAGCTTTTTGCAGGAAGTATAAGACCTGATGGCAAGACAGATAGCAACCCAAATCTTAAGCCCGAAGAGACAAAAAGCTTTGATATAGGAGTGCGCGGTAAAGGTGATGCTTTTGGGGTCAAACACAGCTATGAAATAGGCCTTTTTAGAATGGATAGAGATGATTATATCATGTCTTCTTCGGGTCAATATTCATCCATAGACTATGGCGGAGATAAAGCTCAATATCAAAACATAGGCGGTATGATAAGTCAAGGCCTTGAACTGTCCGTTCAAAGCGAATTAACAGAACAACTTAGCTCACATATTGCATATACCTTTATAGACGCATATTTTACACAATATGATAATTTTAATCTCAATTTAGGCAGCACATACGGTTCATATGTAACAGAACACTATGATCTAAAGGGAAATAATCAACCTAGAGTACCTAAACATCACTTTAACATCGCACTAGATTACAAACCAACGCCTGGCATTACAATATCTCCTGAGATCGATGCTATTTCACCATATTATGCCGATGAGTTAAATCGCTTTAAAATCCCGGGACATGCGGTAGTCAATCTCAATCTGGATTATAAAACACAAATATATGGCTACAATACAAGCTTTTATGCCAGAGTTGATAATTTGCTAGATAAAACATATTACAACAATGCAAGAGTCTCAGGGGATGGAGACAATGATGGCGACTATGATAAAGAAGATATTTCAATTACTGTAAACGAAGGTAGGACTATCAATTTCGGCATACAAGTGAAATTTTAGAGGATAACAGATGATAAGATCAAAAAAGAGAGATAATACTTCCAAGAAACCCAAAATGGGGTTTCTAAATAAAAG
>JAFGWQ010000043.1 GCA_016937075.1 Campylobacterales bacterium
CAGTTACTTTAATCATTATTTTAAGCATTACAATCAGAGTGAAACACTAGGAAGAATAGAAACATTAAAAGCAATCATACATCGTTTGAAACAAATTAATAGCGAAGATATCAAGATAGGATACCAAAGCCTACATGAAACAATATACAATGATACTTTTAAACTGATATCTTATGATGCGCTTCAAAAAGAGCTTCACAAACTAACCAAAAAATATTATCCTTACAATATGGGGATCAAAATGACAATACAGCCGCTTAATCTCAATAAGACATTTGAAATAGCTATTATACCAATCATACGCAATGTGATAAAGATATTGGAATATAGATAAAAACATGCTTTTGTGGATTTTTATCGCTCTAGTTTTATTACAAACACAGTATCAAAAACCTTCATATATCACTACTAGAGTTTATATTGGATAATTAATACAAACCATAAATACTAAATTACGAAAAGTAAATAATAATTTGATAACATCATTATTTTAGCAAATTTGAGATAGAATAATGCAATTTACAAATAGAGGTTTGAAAAGTGCTAAGTGTTACTGATATCCAAAAAATCCTACCGCATCGTTATCCATTTTTATTGGTCGATCGTATCACGGATCTAAAAAAAGACGAGTATGTAGTAGGATACAAAAACATCTCAATATCTGAACCGGTATTCCAAGGACATTTTCCTGATCATCCTATCTATCCTGGAGTCATGATACTAGAAGGAATGGCACAAACAGGTGGCATATTGGCTTTTCAAAGCATGGAGTTGAGTGAAGAAGAAGCTGCTGGGAAAGTGGTATACTTTATGAGTATCGACGGGGCCAAATTCAGAGCTCCTGTCAAACCAGGCGATAAACTAGAATATCGAATGACTGTTAACAAGCACAAAGGTGCCATATGGGTACTTGAAGGCAAAGCATATGTTGATGATATCCTTGTAAGCGAAGCCGAACTCAAAGCAATGATCGTGGACAAATAATGAACAATATCCATCCAACCGCTATTATAGAAGATGGTGCAATAATTGGAGACAATGTCACAATAGGAGCTTATAGTTATATTGGCTCCGAAGTAACCATAGGGGATAATACCACCGTGGGCACTCATACGCTCATAGAAGGTATAACTACTATAGGTAAGCATAATCAAATATTCTCACATGCAACAGTTGGCTCTATCCCGCAGGATTTGAAATATGCCGGAGAGAGAGTGGAACTCATCATAGGCGATTATAATCGTATCAGAGAATATACCCTGATCAATCCTGGCACCGTAGGCGGAGGAGGTGTCACAAAAATCGGAAACAATAACCTGCTTATGGGGTATGTGCATTTGGGTCATGATGTCATCATGGGGGATAATTGCATACTTGCAAACGGAGCCACACTGGCAGGTCACGTAGAACTTGGCAATAATGTTGTCATAGGAGGCTTGACGCCTGTGCATCAATTTGTCCATATCGGCGATTATGCCATGATAGCCGGAGCGAGTGCTTTGTCTCAAGATATTCCGCCATATTGTCTAGCAGAAGGCAACCGAGCAGTTTTGAGAGGACTTAACCTAACAGGACTCAGAAGGCATATAGATAGAGTTGATATCGATGAACTAAAAAGTGCATACAAAGAACTCTTCGAACAAGGAAAACCGCTTCAAGATACGGCACAACAATTGCTTAAATCAACTTCTTCCGAGATGGTAAAAAATTTATCTAATTTTATTATTAACTCCAAGCGGGGCATTCCGTTTGAAAGGAACACTAATGCCAAATAAATATTGCAATTTTTGTGGTGCGCATGAAACAGAAGCCAATCCATTGATAGCAGGCCAAGATGTACATATTTGTGCAAATTGTGTTATTTCTGCATACAAAATTCTCTTTGGTGATACAGAAGAGTCATTCTTGACTCCTGAAATGCCGGAAGAACTTTTATCCCCGAAACAAATGAAAGCGCTCTTGGATGATTATGTAATAGGACAAGACAATGCCAAAAAAACATTATCGGTAGCCGTTTATAATCACTATAAAAGAATTTTCAAAAAAGCAAATTTTGACGATGATACACAAATTGCCAAATCAAATATTTTATTGATAGGGCCTACAGGAAGCGGTAAAACTCTCCTGGCTCAAAGTATTGCTAAGTTTTTAAATGTTCCTATCGCTATTGCAGATGCTACGAATCTCACAGAAGCCGGATATGTAGGTGAAGATGTCGAAAATATCCTTGTCAAGTTATTTCAAGCAGCTGACGGCGATATCGCCAGAACAGAACAAGGCATTGTATTTATAGACGAGATAGATAAAATCGCTCGCATGGGCGAAAACCGTTCAATTACTAGAGATGTTTCAGGTGAAGGTGTACAACAAGCACTGTTAAAGATCATAGAAGGCTCGATAGTAAATATACCTCCAAAAGGTGGGCGAAAACATCCAAACCAAGATTTCATACAGATAGATACTTCGAATATTCTGTTTATTTGCGGCGGTGCATTTGACGGTCTTGCTGAAATGATCAGAAGAAGACAAGGCGCAAATGTGCTTGGCTTTGAACAAGAAAAACGAAGCAAAATGGATAAAGATGATGTAATGAACCTAGTTGAACCGGATGATCTGGTAAGCTATGGGATGATACCGGAACTCATCGGCAGACTGCATGTGATAGCTACTTTGGAAAAAATAACCGCTGAAGACATGGTACGTATCTTGACAGAGCCTAAAAATGCTTTGGTCAAGCAATATAAACAACTTTTTGAGCTTGACAATGTTACGCTTACTTTTGAAGATGAAGCCCTAAAACTTATCGCCCAAAAAGCGATTGACAGAAAAACCGGCGCCAGGGGACTTCGCTCTATACTAGAAGATTTATTATTAGAAAGTATGTATGAATTGCCGGAACTTGAAGGCTACGAAGTGGTTATCACACCTGATGCTGTAAACAAAGAGTCAAAACCTTTGTATATCAAACATAAGCAAAGTGCTTAAATTTAACTAAAAAGGATATTTAAAATGTTTAAAAAATTTATGGGTATGTTCTCTAATGATTTGGCTATAGACCTGGGCACAGCTAATACTTTGGTGCTTGTAAAAGGCGAAGGTATTGTTATAAATGAACCATCTATCGTAACTGTGCAATATGATCATGCCGGAAAAGAAAGAATTCTAGCTGTTGGCCATGCAGCAAAAGAGATGGCCGGCAAAACCCCGGCTCATATCAAGGCAATTAGACCAATGCGCGATGGGGTTATAGCTGATTTTCATGTGACAGAAATGATGATCCGTCACTTTATAGAAAAAGCACACA
>JAFGWQ010000006.1 GCA_016937075.1 Campylobacterales bacterium
ACTCAACCAACAAGGGCTCAGTTATGAATAATAATAAAAAAGATAATGTTTTTGCAAAAGAGCTTGAAAAACAGTTTGAGTTTGATGAATCCGTAGCAACAGTTTTTGATGATATGCTAAGCCGTTCTGTACCATTTTATGATGATGTGCAAAAGCTTATTATTTCATTGATATTAAAACAACAAGATGATAACAAAAAAGTGTTGGATCTTGGCTCATCGACTGCAAAATTTTTGATAGATTTACATTGTCAAATGAGCACAAAGATGACACTAAAAGGCATTGACAATTCTGAGGCAATGCTTGTTCAAGCAAGAGCAAAATGCAAGGCATATGATGTGAATATAGAGTTAGAATACGGTGATATAATCACATGTGATTTTGGAATTCAAGACTTTATAGTTGCCAACTATACTTTACAATTTATTCGCCCGATTCAAAGGGTATCTCTTGTCAAAAAAATATATGATTCTTTGGAAAATGGAGGAATATTTTTGTTTTCAGAAAAAGTAGTTTTTGATGAAAAAAAACTAGATAAAGTTATGATAGATATTTATTATGATCACAAGAAAGCCCAAGGATACAGCACTTATGAGATAACCAAGAAACGAGAAGCATTGGAAAATGTACTTGTGCCTTACACGATAAGAGAAAATATTCAGATGTGCAAAGAAGCAGGATTTGATAAAATAAATACCGTATTTCAATGGGCCAATTTTGTGACTTTTATAGCCTACAAATCATAATCATAATTTGGAGTTATTCACACATTTTCTATATTTTTTAATAGGGATTATTCACATTGTGAAAAATGATAAAAATCATAATTAAATCTATCTAAAAAATTTTACAAAAGTCAAATAATCCATTCATTTTAAAACTTTATAATAAGTTGCCCAAATATGATGTGAAAAATTTGACATTTTTTTTTAATAAGGTATAATCTTGCATTAATTTTTTGAAGGACATTATCATGAGTTGGAGACCAAATAGCTGGAGAGACTTTCCTATTAAGCAACAACCAGTCTATCCGGACCAAAATGTATTAAAAACTATTGAAGCAGAACTTGCTACTTATCCACCTTTGATATTCGCCGGTGAAGCGCGTAATTTGAAAGCAGATCTTGCCCGTGCCGGCAGAGGAGAAGCTTTTTTGCTTCAAGGCGGTGATTGCGCAGAGAGCTTTTCGAATTTTAATGCAACATCAATAAAAAACCTTTTTAAATTAATGCTGCAAATGAATATGGTGCTTATGTATGCTTCAGGCAAACCGATAATCAAAGTAGGGAGAATAGCCGGGCAATTTGCAAAGCCCCGCAGTAGTGATTTTGAAGAGATAAATGGTGTTAGTTTACCTAGTTATCGCGGTGATATTATTAACGACATTGAATTCACTCCTGAAGCCAGGGTTCCTGATCCGACTCGTATGCTTAAAGCTTACAATCAATCAGCTGCGACGATGAATTTGCTCCGAGCATTTTCAAGAGGCGGCATGGCTGATCTAAAACAGGTTCATCAATGGAATTTGGATTTTATCCAAGATCATGCACTTGGTAAAAAATACGATGAACTAAGCAGCAAGATAGATGATGCAATGAGATTTATGAGTGCATGCGGTTTGGAGGTAGAAAATATTCCTCAACTTCATCAAACGACACTTTATACATCCCATGAAGCATTGTTGCTTAATTATGAAGAAGCACTCACTAGAAAAGACAGCCTAACGGATGATTGGTATGATTGTTCTGCTCATATGCTTTGGATAGGCGATCGCACAAGAGATTTGAATGATGCTCATATAGAGTATTTCAAAGGCATACAAAACCCAATTGGCTGCAAAGTGGGACCAACTATGCAAGAAGATGAGCTGATATCTTTAATTGACGCATTAAACCCAAACAATGAAGAGGGAAGATTAAACCTCATTGTTCGAATGGGAGCATCTAAGATAAGTGAACATTTCCCTTCTCTTTTGAGAAAAGTAAAATCAGAAGGTAGAAATGTAGTGTGGTCTATTGACCCTATGCATGGCAATGTAGAAAAAGCAAGTTCCGGCTTCAAGACTAGAGATTTTGATAATATCCTAAGTGAAGTCAAGCAATTTTTTGCTATTCACGAAAGCGAAGGCACTATAGCAGGCGGTATACATCTTGAAATGACCGGCGATGATGTAACAGAGTGCACAGGAAGCCAAAGTTGTGCTATTACTGCTGAAGGGCTTTCTAGCCGTTATCATACACAATGTGATCCAAGATTAAATGCCAAACAAGCTTTAGAGCTTGCATTTATGCTTTCAGATACAATAGCCAAAGCAGGAAAATAACCGAGTCCTTTGAGCAATTTTTGGATCCACAGACAAGTTCAGGATGATAGGCGATGTCATTCTGAGAACACGAAGTGTTTGTGAGAATCTAAAAAAAAGAGATCTTCATGAAATCTAAAAGGTTCTCAAGATGACAAAACCACACATTTTTTGAAAAATAGCGTTATTCTTGTGCAAGCGAGAATAAATTTATTTATAATATAATTTTTCTTACTAAAGAAAAGCTATTTTCATAGCTTGTTCTATCTGTTTCAATTCAAACTTATGATCGGTAAAATAATCAAATGCCAATACACCTTGGTTTAATAGCATAGCACTTCCGTCTCGGGTCGGTTTGCTTGCTTGCCTTGCAAGCTTTAAAAATGGAGTCTCTTTGCCGTAAATGACATCTATGCAGACATATGCATTATTTATGAGGGGTTCTAAAATAGACAATGGAGCAGGTAGGTTGTCATCTTGTAAGCCGGCAGATGTCATATTGGCTATCAGATCAAATGAAGTATTTTTGGGCAATGTGTTGTAATCATAGCACTCAAATCCGCTTTGGATAAATGGCTCTAGCCTTGCAGGTGTGCGATTTAATATAGTAACTTTATATCCTGCATCTTTCAATACCATACTAGTTGCTTGTGCCGTACCTCCTGCACCAAGTAAAAGAATGGTTTTTATATTGTCAAAATCATCAATGGCTTTTAGAAATCCCGGGCCATCTGTGTTGTATCCGTGTAATTTACCGTTTTTTAGTACAATCGTGTTGACAGCTTTAACTTTATTTGCAAATTCATCACACCAATCGCATGCTTCAAATGCAGCTTCTTTGTGAGGGACCGTGATATTTGCTCCATAAATCCCAAGAGATAAAAAAGTCTCTTTTAAGCGCGCCCCATCTTCAAGTAAATAGCGACCATAACATCCATTGTATTTTAGAGTATGAAATGCAAAATTGTGCATCATCGGCGATTTGGAATGGGATACCGGATTGCCAAAGATGGCAAATAATTCTGGAAGCATAAATTATATTTTTTCTAATTCTTGGAGTGTAGCTACAAGAGCACCTAATTTATTATTAACTTCCAAAAACTCCAGCTCCGGCTTGGAATCAGCTACGACTCCTGCTCCTGCTTGAAGTGTAATTTTATCTGGCTGAATGAGAGCCGTGCGAATCGCAATCGCTGAATCCATATTGCCATTGAATGCAAAATATCCAACGCATCCGCTGTAAAATCCTCTTTTTAACCCCTCAAAATGAGCTATAAGCTCCATTGCTTTTATTTTTGGAGCTCCGGTCATTGTCCCGGCAGTAAATGTGGCAGCAAAAAGATCAAACATATCTTTGTCGTCCCTCAATACGGCTTCTACATCAGATACCATATGCATTACATGACTATATTTCTCTACTCTCATCATATCAGTGACTTTAACACTTCCTGTTTGTGCTACGCGACCGACATCGTTTCGTCCAAGGTCAATAAGCATTAAGTGCTCTGCACATTCTTTTGGGTCACTGAGCATTTCAAGTTCAAGCTCTTTGTCTCTTTGGCTATTTTTGCCTCTTTTGCGTGTACCTGCAATTGGACGCAGTAAAATATTACCGTCATTTAGCCTGATCATTACTTCGGGAGATGAGCCGCAAATTGCAAAATCTTCATATTCCAGTAAAAATAGATATGGAGATGGATTTTTAGATCTTAATAATCTATAAAAACTAATAGGATCAACTAAACCGTATTGTGTATATCTATTTGATATAAGTATTTGGAAAATATCTCCGGCACGAATATGCTCTTTGGATTCTTCTATAAGTGATTTAAATTTTTCCTCATTGATGTTTAATCCGCCGTCTTGGAGTATTGCTTTTTGAAGTTGTACAGGAGAATGAGGTTTTTGCAGTAATGCTTCTATATGCTCAAGAGCATTATCTAAAGAGTCGTCATTTTGGATTATTGTAAGAGTAGCATTTTTGTGAGAATAGCCTATAATAATTTTTGGGCGAATAAGATCTAGATCCGGGGTATTTAAAGTATCTTTTAAATTATCCATATTTTGAGCCAATACAGGCTCAAATACCTTTACCATATCATAACCTATAAAACCTATAAAACCGTCAACAAAACTAAAACCTGCCTTGCTGCTGAGTGATTGATAATATGCTTTGTCTATAGAAGAATAATATGATTTTAGAAAAGTAAAAGGATTTTCGTCTATAAGTTTGTCAATACCGGTATTGTCTGTATAAGAAGTTTTGCTATCTTTGTATTTTAATCTTTCTTTGGCACCTATGGCTATAAAGCTAAAATTTCCTTCGTTGTTATTAACTACGCTTTCAAATAGCATAGTAACTTCATTTGGAAATATAGCTTTCAATTCACTATATAATGCAACAGGCGTTAGTTGATCAAAAAGAATAGTTTTTAACAAAATAAAGCCTTATTGTTTAATAATAAAGGCAGATGGATTGATACGATTTTTTATCTCTTTTAATTCTTTTTCCGCTTCTGCTCTGTTCTCAAATGGTCCAATGAGAAATTTTGAAATTGTAGTTTCACCCTGTTTTGAAGTTTTCACTTGATAGTTATATTTGCTATTTTTTATAACAGATAAAAATGTTTCATTGGGCTTCGAAGAAAAAGATCCGACTTGAATAAAAAATACCTCTTTTTTTACTTCGATACCTGCTTTTTTTTGCTCACTTACGCTTTTGTTTGCCTCTTTGGTTGGCTTGACCATCGTTTTGTTTACTTCTTTATTTTCTAAAGGTTTAGTTGCTTTTGGCGATACTGTGGTCGTGGTTTGGAGTTTTTTATTGATAATTTCCGGGATGTCGGCAGGTTTTGAATTTATTGTTTCTACTTGAGTATCTGAAGTTGTGTTGGCATCTGTCGGCATGTTGATCGGAGTTGAAGAAATATTTTCATCATTTGTGGCATTTGTGTCAAGCTGCAAGTCGAGATTAGCTGTTTGTGTATAATTTTGCTCATTTATAAGTGGAGTTTTGCTTGGCTCTTCTAAAAGTATTTTTGTTGAAAATATAGCTAATATAAGTACAATAATTATCAATATAATAGTTGTTAAAATACTTTTTATATTATTTTTTGATCTTTTTTCCATGCTATCAATAATCAAATCATCAAGATTGTTATGATCTTTCATGATATTTTCTCCAAATATATAATTTAAAAAGATTATACCATTATTTTATTTTTAACTTCTTTTTTATCGCTAATTAGTTTGAATTAACAATATCAAGTTTTTTATTGTAAATAGTCGTTTGTGCGCCATAAAATCCCAAAAGAGTATGCGGTAAATTTGCATGTGAATAAGAATTATTGTGCAATTGTTTTAAGGTGTCTAATGAAATTCTTTGTTGTGTTTTTTCTCCAAGCCATATCATCATACCAATATGTGTTTGAGCATCGGGAGCGATAAGTTTTGGCAATCCATGAAGATAAATTCCATTTTCTCCCAAAGACTCTCCATGGTCGCTAGAATAGAACATAACAGTTTGGAATGTATCGTCATTTTGTTTTAAAAGCTCTATGACTTTAGTCAAGAAGTCATCTGTGTAAAGTATAGCATTGTCATAGGCATTGCTAAGCTCTTCTTTTGAGCATTGCTCTAATTGGTTTGTTTTACAAGTAGGTGTAAATTTTTCATAATTTTTCGGGTATCTCTTGTAGTATGCCGGACCATGATTGCCCATTTGGTGTAAAACTATCAATATATCACCATTTTTATGGTTGTCAATATAGGTTTGTAGATCTTTTAGCATCCCTTCATCTCTGCATTCGTTGCCTTCACAAACAGTATTTGTATCAGGCGATCTGAAATTTTCATATTTAAGTCTAACTGCTACGCCCTTGGAGTCAGAATTGTTGTCTCTCCATAATATATTCACACCAGCCCTATTGAGTACGTCTAGTACGTTCTCTTGAGATCGTGCTTTTTCTGTGTTGGCTCCATCATTGCCAAGAAATGAAAACATGCAAGGCACAGATACTGCAGTGGATGTACCGCATGATGTTGCATCGGTAAAATTCACAAGATCAGATTCTTTTTTCAGTTTCGGATTTGTATCTTTGTGGTAGCCATTGAGTGAAAAATGGTCAGCTCTGGCAGCCTCACCGACTACCATGATCATTAGTTTTCTGTCGTTATTGGGTACTATTTTGACATCGGTCCCCACCTTGATGAACGCAGTGTTCTTTGGAAAGAAGGTTGTGCCTGCATATTTGCCGATGTTATAGATCGGGAATGTGGGATTTGTATAGAATCTAAGAGGTTTATGTTCTCTGAAAAATGAAGAATAATATGAGCCAAATATTAATATGGTTATGATTATAACAGATACGGATAGCATAGAGATCAAGGCTTTAATTTTTAGAGCTTCTTTGAAAGATGTATTGATGAGCGGTTGTTTGTATATGTAAATTGATGGTAAAATAGCTAAAAATAAGACAAAAATCACGAGTTGCCAGCTAAACAGGTCAAGAGATTCATTGATATTTGTCTGGACGGCATTTTGTATCATACTATCATCTATAACAACTTGATACGAATGCATAAAATATGCAGAAAATGCAGCTATGATCATAAAAGTTATCAAAAAAGGTTTAGTTGTATATTTTGAACTCAAAAGCGTAAATAACAAAACCAATAGGGCAAAAAGTACCACACCTAAAGAGATTAGAAATAGTATATTCGTACCATTGAAAGCATATATTTCTGTAACTTTTGAAAAAAAAGTAAAATTGGTAAATAATACTAAAAATAGTGAAGTTATAATTATTAAACTTGTTGTTGATATTGGTTTCATTTTTTTCTTTCTAAAATAATAATATTACTCTTCTTCCATCAATATTTTGAGATAAACAATATGCCAAATATTTATTTGTTGTTAGCTACTTAATATATTGCCTTATCTGCAAAGAATTATTATTATGATTATAAGCAATAATATATGAAGCGTGATATTGTATTAAAAAACAGTTAACCATTACTTAATGTGTTGTTTTAGTTCCAAAATCTGATAAGGCAAAGTAACGATATTATAAGCTTCTGGCAGATTCTTGCTTGGCAATGTACGCCACTCTACAGGAAGCTTGATAGCTAAAAGATTTGAGATCTTTTCAAGCTTCTCATGTGCTTCTTGTAGTTTGATTTTTGGAGTTGGTATAAAAATTTGTAAATGCCTATCGGTTTTACCTTTGAATATATAAAAAGATCTAATATCCATAGAGTTAAAAAGTTGCTTTACCGTATGAAAAAACCTCATTGGCTCATCGCCTTTATATTCCAAAACTAAGAGATTTGTATAATCATTCTCCAATAACGGGGCGGCTATAATTATCTCTTTTTTTAAATGTTGAGTCAAGACGGTGTCGTCTAATTTCTCATCTATTCGCTCAAATTTTGCATAAAATGTACGATTGTCAAATGATATTTTTTCAACAATATATGGTCTTTTAATATAATAATGCGATCTATTGAACCCTAGGGCATCTAAAATAATATTCAATTAAACCTCTAATAAATAGGTTTTGAGTACATTACAAATTTACCGGCAAGCTCTTTCATCTCTTCTTTGATCTTGGCGTGCAGCTGTGTATCTTCGATATTGTCTAGTACATCAGCGATTTTATTGGCGATAATTTCAAATTCAGCTTCTTTCATACCTCTGCTTGTAAGAGCAGGTGAGCCTACACGGATACCGGATGTCACAAATGGGCTGCGAGTTTCCCTCGGGACCGTATTTTTATTGACAGTGATCCCGGCATTGCCAAGTGCAGCATCAGCATCTTTACCTGAAAACGGTTTATTCAAGAAAGATACAAGCACCAAGTGGTTATCAGTACCATCGGATACTATATCATATCCTCTTTCCATAAGTATTTTTGCCAGCACAGCAGCATTTACTTTGACTTGTTTTGCATATATTTTCCATTCAGGAGAAAGATTGTGTTTGAAACCTACCGCTTTTGCTGCGATCACATGCACTAACGGTCCACCTTGGATACCCGGAAATATAGCAGAGTTGATTTTTTTAGCGATCTCTTCATCGTTAGTGAGTATCATTCCGCCTCTTGGGCCTGCCAATGTTTTGTGTGTAGTGGTTGTTACTATATGAGCATGTGGGAATGGGCTAGGGTGTTCCCCTGCAACTACAAGTCCGGCAATATGAGCTACATCTGCAAACAATAGGGCATTTACGCTATCGGCTATCTCTCTAAATCTAGCAAAATCAATTTCTCTAGCATATGCCGAAGCACCGCAAACTATGATCTTTGGTTGAACTAATTTTGCAATCTCTGCAACTTTATCGTAATTAATACGACCATCAAGCTCAACACCATAAAAAAAACTTTGATAATTCTTACCCGAAAAACTTACTTTGCTTCCGTGCGTAAGGTGTCCGCCATGACTTAGGTCCATACCAAGTATCTTGTCTCCAGCTTGAAGAAGTGCTGCATAAACCGCACCATTGGCTTGACTTCCTGAGTGTGGTTGGACATTTGCATATGAACATCCAAAAAGCTCGCAAGCTCTGTCAATTGCCAGCTGCTCAACTGCATCGGCGTATTCACATCCGCCATAATATCTTTTCCCCGGATATCCTTCTGCATATTTATTGGTAAATACGCTGCCCATTGCTTCCATTACTGCCGGATGTGTAAAGTTTTCACTAGCTATCATCTCTAGGTGATTAGTTTGTCTTTCTAATTCTTGCTCTATAGCATGAAATATTTCAGGGTCAAATTGTTCTATTGCGTAACTCATGTTTTTTCCTTCTTTTAAAATTTAATCAATATTTGTTTGCAAAGATGTCTCAGGCCTCATAGCCGGGAATAGAAGCACATCCCTGATAGAATGTTGGTTGGTAAGCATCATAACAAGTCTATCAACGCCTATTCCTTCTCCTGCTGTCGGTGGCATTCCATAGCTCAATGCTCTTACATAATCTAAGTCCATATGCATAGCTTCATCGTCTCCCGTGACCTCTTTTGCCGCAACTTGGGCTTTGAATCTTTCGTATTGATCAATAGGGTCATTAAGTTCACTAAATCCGTTTGCTATCTCTTTGCCGGCGATAAAAAGTTCAAAGCGTTCAGCAATATCAGGATTGGTATCACTTCTGCGAGCAAGCGGAGAGATATCTATAGGAAAATCCGTGATAAAGGTAGGATTTATCAGTTTGTCTTCTACGAAAGCATCAAAAAGTTCTGCTTGAAGATATCCAAGAGATAAATTTTCATCTACTTTTATGTTATTTGCTTTTAGATATTCCAAAGCTTTTGTTCTGTTTGTTGCAATTTCGCTAGGCACACCGCCTATAGAGGTGAGCGCATCTATATATCCTATTTTGGCAAATGGTGTTTTAAAATCTATTTCAAATTCGCCATATGGAAGTTTATTTGGCAAGTTAAGTTCGCCAAACAAATATTCAAACAACTCTTCGGTAATCTCCATTAAGTGAGTGTAGCGATGATAAGCCCAATAGAATTCTATCATTGTAAATTCCGGGTTATGCGTGTGGTCCATGCCTTCGTTTCTAAAGTTACGATTAATTTCAAAAACTGCATCCATACCACCGACTATGAGTCGTTTGAGGTAAAGTTCCGGTGCAATCCTGAGGTACCTTGATACATCAAGTGCATTATGATGCGTGATAAACGGCCTTGCATTTGCTCCACCGGGAATAGGGTGAAGCATAGGAGTTTCGACTTCTAAAAATGTTTTACTCTCAAAAAATCTACGTATTAAAGAGACTATACGGCTTCTAAGCACAAATACATCTTTTACCTCAGGGTTCATGATCATATCTAGATATCTTTGACGATATCTAAGTTCTTGATCTTGAAGACCGTGAAATTTCTCCGGGAGCGGAGATAGAGTTTTGGTTGTTATTTCAAATGATGTACAATGCAGAGTAAGTTCTCCGGTTTGAGTCACAAAAGGATACCCTGTAGCAGTGACTATGTCGCCTACTTCTATGAGTTTTTTGATTTTGTTGTAATAACCTTCCGGCAGATCATCCCTGTTGTAATATATTTGCACCATACCTTTGGAGTCTTGGATCTTGGCAAATGCGGCTTTACCCATTATGCGAAGAAGCTTTATGCGTCCGGTTAGAGTGACGCTCTTTGTTGTATCTTTTCTTTCTCCCTCTTCTAATGTATGAAGATATCCGTGTGTTTGTAGAAATGTATTAGAATCCATTGAAGGTGTTACAACATTTGGGTATGGATTGATCCCCTCCGATTTTAGTTCATCTGCTTTTTTGATGCGTTCTTGAATATATGTATTTTCAAATATCAACTATTATTCCTTGTTTTTTGTTTGATTTTGGCATGATTGGCATATACCTATGATCTTCATTGTGTGATCGGTCATTTTAAAATTGAATTTTTTGGCGATTTCTTGTTGTCGTTTTTCTATTATATCATCACAAAATTCTATAATGGCACCGCATTGTTTGCAGACAAGATGATCATGATGTTTTTTAAGGCCAAATTCATATTTTTTACCTTGAGCACCGAATGATATAGATGTCACAAGCCCGGCATCTTCCAGTAGTGAGAGTGTACGATAAACTGTAGCTATCCCGATAGTCATATCGGGGTATTCATTTTTAAGAGCATCATTTATCTCTTCTGGCGTAAAATGTCCATTATTGTCATATAAAAATTTGACAATAAGCTCTCTTTGTTTTGTGTATTTAAGTCCACTTTCTTTAATGATGGATTTAAATTTATCAAGCAATACATCATAATCTATCATATCATCCTCGTCATGTTGGATTCTTTGTTTTGGTTGTTATCATGCGGTAATTTATAGCTTGGAGTTATGGATGGTTTAAGTGAGTTTAGATTTAATTTCTGTGGGTCTAGGTGTATTAAAAATGTCCCGGTTTGGATAAGATATGGATATAAAATACTATCATTTGAGTATTTATTTAGCGTATCTTTAAGCAAGGCAATATTTGAAAATATTGTTATGATAATGGCAAATATAACAAAATACTTGCCACCGCCAGCAACAAAACCTAAAACATTATTGACTATTCCCAATCCGCTTGCGTTGATCAATTTGGATAGCAATGTTCCAAATGAAAGTGCACCTATCCAGACAAGCGCCAAGACAGCAAAAAATCCACCCAAAGTCAATAATGTTTTATTCTCTATATGAATGATATAATCACTAATGAATGCTGACATTGCAGTGGATAATCTTGAAGCCAAGAATATGCCCAAAACAATACCTATTAGACCAAAAACTTCTTTAAAAAATCCACCAACAAACCCTTTTATTCCTACTAGAATAACAATAGAGCCTATAATTAAATCAACTCGATTTAACTCTTCCATGAAAGCCTTTTGGTTTGATATATGTAATGGGCGTATTGTATCATCTTATAGTAAAATAAATCTTAGAGATATCTTTAGTATAACCCACCAGGCAATAGCTTAAAGAGTTCGTCCGGCTTGTTTGAATACTGTATAGCATTGTCTTTTGAGATGATCCCTTGCTTGACCAAAGAGACAAGAACCTGTGTTTGTGTTTGCATACCGCTCTCATCTTGACCAAGTTGCATTTGTGAATAGATTTGATGAACTTTTTCTTCACGAATCAAGTTGGCTATAGCGTGATTCATTATCATTATCTCTGAAGTTGCTATCCTTCCGCCTTTGATTTTGGGCACAAGAGATTGGGCAATAACTGCAACTAGTGATGTGGAAAGCATAGCTCTAACTTGCGGTTGTTCTTCACCGGAAAACACATCTATGATACGGTTAATGGTGCTTGGTGCCGAATTGGTATGCAGTGTCGCAAATACTAAATGCCCTGTTTCTGCAGCAGTCAAAGCGGCTGCGATCGTCTCTTTGTCTCTCATCTCTCCGACTAGAATAACATCCGGGTCTTGACGCATTGCATATTTGAGGGCATTGGCAAATGAAGCTGTATCGTTACCGACTTCTCTGTGGGAAAATATGGATTTTTTATTTGTATGTACAAATTCCACAGGATCTTCAGCGGTGACTATGTGTTTTTGTTCGTATTCATTTATCTCATTAAGCATAGCTGCGAGTGTAGTAGATTTTCCTGAGCCCGTCGGTCCGGTAACCAAGATTATTCCCTTTTCTCGTTTAATGAGTTTTTTATAAATCGCCGGAGAACCTAGATCGTCTAATGATGGAATGATGATAGGAATGGGTCTAAAAGCAGCGCACATTTCTCCTAGAGCATGATAATAGTTAACCCTAAATCGGCCAATACCTTTAAGTTCGAACGAAAAATCCAATTCATAACTGTCTTCAAAATGTTTTTTTTGTTTATCTGATATAAAAGGAAAGCACATCTCTTCTATATCTTTGCCTGTAAGTTCCGGAGCATTCATTGATTCAAGTTTTCCGTCTATACGAATGAGAGGCTTTGAGCGGCTAATTAGATGCAAATCTGATGCTTGATGTGTTATTACATCTTGAAGTAATTGAGATAAATTATGTTCGGACATGACAGCTCTTTTTTATGTAAAATTGTTATTCAATAATAGCAGGCACAACAAAAAAATCATCTTCGCTTTGCGGAGCATGATCGAGTATGCTTTTTATCACTTCATCTTGCTTGAAAGGCACATCTTCTCTCATCGGCGTACCGCCTGTTAGGGTAGAAAATGATGCATCAAGGCCGTTTGTATCAAGCTCGCTTAGATTTTCAACATAAGCTACTATATCAGATAATTGATGAATTATCTCTTCTTTTTTGTTGTCATCAATTCTAAGATGTGATAGTTTTTCTAGTTTTTCTAAAATTGTGTTATCTATCTGCACATTTTCCTCTTTATTTGAAGTTTTATTATTGTACATTAAATTTGTTTAAGATATAACTTTACGAGATATATACAAAGGATATGATGATGCAATCGTTAGATATGAGTTCACCTGAATTTCTAGAAGAGATGGAAAAAACAAAACAATTTACAGATAAAGTTTGCTCTCAATTTGGCTTCGTTTATCATCCCAATGAAGATGTAAACGAAGGGGTTACTATGGGACTCGCAAGACATAAACTGCTTTACGGAAAAAGATTTTGCCCATGTTTTATGGTAGTAGAAGAAGACGGTAAACATAAAAGTGCGGATAATCGTACCTGTCCGTGTAAACCCGCACTTGAGCATGAAATCCCAGAGGAAGGCAAATGTCATTGCGGCATATTTTGTACCCCCGAATATGCCAAGGCAAATCAAAATTAA
>JAFGWQ010000044.1 GCA_016937075.1 Campylobacterales bacterium
CTATTTTCTTGTCTGCCGCCAAAATTTCTACCTTGACCTGCACCTCTACCGTTTCTACATCCTTGACCATTTCTAAACATGGTTTATCCTTTATAAGTGATATTATGCTCAATAGTTTTGAACATATGACCATATTATAACGAACATATGTTCAAAAGTCAAGAGATTTTAAAATTTTTTATCTTTTTTGAATTTCTATGGTTTTTTGATTGATAAGTGCATCTGCTATTTTTTGGTGAGCAGACTGTATAAGCCTGGCAAAAGTAGTACGGGAGATACCCATTTTGGCTGCAGAGTCTTCTTGATAAAGCGACTCTAGATCAGCCAATCTGATAGCTTCCATTTCATCCTCATATACTATAACCGCTTCTAGTGTGTCTCTTGGAAGCCCGCACGGTTTGAAACACACCTTTGAATGATCGGCATCTATATTTCTGTCTTTTCGTTTTCGTCCAACGCAATTTCTCATATGAAACCTATATTTTTTCTATAATTATATCGCACATATGTTCAAATTGCAAGTTGATTAAAATTTATAATTAGCAAAAATCCTTAGATTTTTCATATCTTCGTTTTGATTATCTTCGATATCGCTATATATTACGCTAAAACCTAGATTGTCACTATAATCATAGCCTAATGCGCAGTCAATTTCTCTTGCATCAAGCAAGTCGGATCGATTTAGTTTAGCATAATTTACCTCAACGCTGAGTCCGTCAACCAACTCATAACTTAATCCGCCTTTTATAATGTCACCCTTCCCTTCAAGCTCAGCTACAGTGTAGTGCTCCATACTTGTAACAAACGGGCCGCCGCCGTATAGATTGTCTGCAATTCCATTATCAAAGTTTGTATTATACGCAATATTGAACCTCAAAGGAATACTTTTTAATCCAAGTTCTGCGGCAGCTCCAAAAGTATTCGATTTTGTTCCATCCTCATAATCTTGCAGGGCATATTGAAGAGTTGCAGTGTATTAAAATAGATCTGTTTCATTTTCAAAAGCAGCCTCAAGATAGGCAGCATTTACAAAATTATTTGCAGTGTATCCAAACGCTTTGAGGCCCAGATTTTCAATCCCAGTATGTTCTATGCCTGCTAATTGCATGCCGTCACTGCCATTAATACGATTAAACTTACTAACATCATCACTATCAACACCGCTCTAGCTTCTTATGTGTGCCAAGTAAATCGTAGTATCCTTGATGTCTTTATTTGTAAATACAACCGCTTCAAACCTGTTGTCAATAAGTCCTAGCCCTTCGTCTGTATCGACAAAAGGAAGATCAATGGCTTGTCTACCGATAGTCAATTCACTATTTCCATAACTGCCTTTTATGTACAACTCATCGATGATTCCGTAGCCATCATTATCGGCATCAAAAAATGGTATGCCGTAAGGCTCTTTCCCTTCTCCGGCAGCAGCTGCGATCCTCGCACCAAAGACAATATTATTCCAACTATTACTTTCATATTTAATGGCTGCAGATAAACCAAATTGATCTGCCGTGTCAATTGAATCATCAGTGTATTGGTAACCGCCTCTTATTTCACCATCGAATTTGCCTTCTTCGCCAAATAAGTTGGTACAGGAGAGTACCAATATCGCTGCGCATGTAAATTTTGTTTTCATGTATTTCCATTGTTGTTTTTATGGAAATATTACACTTATTTAGATAAGTTCAAACTTTTTGCTTAGATTACTCCAGATTAAATAGTATCGGCAAGAGTATATCTGTCGTTTCGCTCGGTTTTGGAATGTTATCGCCTTTTATGGCTCTTGCTGCCGATAGGGCAGCATCATCTAACTGTTGCCTGCCTGAAGATTCAATTAAAGAGACACCGATGAGGTTTCCGTCGGAGTCTATGGTAAGTTTGACTGTTGCGGTGCCGCTCCAATACATTCTTTTTGCAATAGAGGGATATTTAAGATGAGAGAGCACCATGTCCCTTATCATTTCAAAGTTTGTTTTTTTGTACTCAGTTTTTGTTTGAACCGCCGCTTTAGGAGTTGCGGTTTTTTGGATCTCACGGACAGGTTCTGTCTTTTTGGCCGGCTGGATTGGGTTGGCTTTGTTTGAGATTATTGGTTCTTCGATTTTGGGCTGGGGTTCAATTTTTTTGATCATCTCTTGGGGAACTTTTGGTTGATCTGTGGGCTTTGGCTCTTCTTTTGGCGGCGCAAGAAGGGTTAGATCCATAGTGATAACTTGCGGTTGAGAAATGGCCTTGTGAGGTTGATTGAATTCGAAAAGAAAAAATCCTATTACGATTGCATGGGCGATCAAGGAGATCGCCAGTCCTTTTGCTTCTCTGTTCAAACTAATAATTGTTTCCATCCTTAAGGTTCCACAACCATGGAGATTTTTTCGATACCTTTTTGCTTGAGGCTGTCTACTACAAAGATAAACTCTTCATACGGTGTTTGCTTATCTGCACTGATAGCGACTATATCGTCTTTTTTTATTTCGTTTATTTTATTCATAAGTTCTTCTTTTGAGATGGCTTGTTTGTTGATAAAATATTGCTTATCGGCACTGATCGATATATCATATCTTTTTTGTTCCAGCTTGATTTGCGATGATGCTTGCGGAAGCGCGATCTCTATTTTGCCAAGGGCAATAAAAGATGAAATCGTCAGCACTATGGCCAAGAGTACAAGCATAATATCTATAAGGGGGACGACATTGATCCCTTCTACTTTTTTAAGCGATCTCATCTTCCCACTCACTGATAGCCAGATCAACTTTGCGCAAAAATGCACCATAGATAAGAGTTGCCGGAATCGCAACCAACAATCCTGCCGCCGTAACTTTCAAAGCAAGGGCAAGCCCTACGATAACTTTGGACGTATCCAATGCCCCTCCGCTCATACCTATATCATAAAAGACAGCCATTATACCGCCGACGGTCCCAAGAAGCCCGACATACGGCGCGTTGGAACCTATAAGAGATATGATTGTTAAATTTTTGGTCGTCTCTCTTTCTATCTCATTTTTAGTTTTATATCTTGTTAAGTCGATTGAGCGGAAGAAAAACCATCTCTCAATTGCATAACCGACAACCAAAACGCTCATAATGAGCAAAATCCCGAGTGTGCCGTAATCGACAACCAGTTTTAAATTTTCCATCTGCTGTCCTTATTAAAATTTAGCCTTTAAGCCGACATATGCCATACGCCCTCTCAAAGGCCCCCAGATATGCCCCACATCGTACTCTGCAGCATCATCATAGAACAATGGAGATTCTTTATCTATTTGAACATAATCAAAGATATTTTTTACTCCTGCGTATAATGTGAAATTTTTTGTGATCTCTTTTGACAATTTGGCATTGACTACGGCAAACGAAGGCGATTTTGTGCTTTTTGGGCTTGTCAATGCATCGTCATTGTATCTATTGCCGTATCCGTACGGTTCAAGGTTTCTAGAGGCTATCCAAGTGGCATCCAGCATTGCGTCCCATCCTTCGTTTTCATAATCCAGGGATATGCTTGCTTGTTTTTCTACAGGAGCGATAGCTAATAGCTCTTTGTATTCATCATCATAGCTATAATATTCAAACCCGCCGGATATGCTCAGTATCGGTGTCAATTGATAGCTTGCAACTATATCGGCATTATATACCTTTACTTTTCCGTCATAATTGCGAAGTGTCGGCTGTGTGCCGCTGTCATCTACATATGCCAGATTTTTGACATCCGTATAAGAGAGGCTTCCTGTCGTGTTGAATTTTTCGCTCTCATATGAAAGGGCATATGTGACATTGTTAGATCTTTCAATTTCATCGATCGCTACACTAAATCCGTCAGGCCCGATAAGCCCGTGTTCTGATTCGAAAAATGTAAGAGGGGAGCGGTAGCCTTGCCCTGCTGAAAGTCTTGATGTTAAATCGTCGGTATGTTTGTATCTAAAATGCATTCTCGGTACTACTATAAACTCGTCTATTTCATTTTTTTCTGTAAGTTGACCTGTGAAATCCGTAGTTATCTTTGCTCCCCTTAAAGCCAGGTTTAATTCGGCTTGTTCGCTCAGGGTCCATGTATCTTGCACATACAGCGCATAAGATCTGTATTCGAAATCATCTTCGCCCGTTGAGCCAGGTGTAGGAACAAATTGGGTTGAAGTACCGTCCATATCTTCTGTTTTGATATCTGCACCGTATGTCAAAAGATGATCGTCTCCTAACGGCTGTGAAACTTTAAAGTCTGCAAAATATGTTTTGTCGTCATTGTCATAATCCGCACCTTCGTACATAGACGATTGCTCAGCATCCGCATATGCCAGTGTGGTTTCCAGAGTTGCTTTATCCCCGGCATGAAGCCATTTTGCAGTTACTTCATCGCGAAGAGTGTCTATGCTTTCTAGTGTCCCCATCGGATCACCGTCATATCGGTTGTTTACATTGCTGCCTACAAAATGCGGGTCTGCAGTCCCGGTAGCACCCCATTGCGCAAAAGCAAATGATTCGCTTACCATTGGACCGCCGTAAACATTAGAATCTGAATGGGAAACTTTTACATCAATCATATCCTGATCGGTTAATTGATGAGAAAGTTTGATGGACATAAGCTGATTTTCTAGTTTTGGTGCTTCATTTACGCCGTTATTGTCGTTATCTACCTGATCATAGTTGCTATATGTTCCAGAGATCAAAATGCCTGTTTTTTTGTCATCACTTACGCCTTCTCCTACGATGCTGCCTAATTTATAACCTTGTTCACCGATTGCAAAATCAAATTCGGCACCGTTTTTCTTCGCACTTCGTGAGACAATATTTAAAGTCCCGCCTATGGCTTCAGGAGCCGTAAGGCTGGCTCCGCTTCCTCTGGCGATCTCTATGCTGTCCACATCAGATACCCCTAAGGCATCCATGCCATAATAACTTGAAACAGTAGAGTGAAAAGGCACGCCGTCAGATAAAATAGTAGTATGCTCGCCTTTCATACCGTTGAGCATAACCCTTTTTATACCGCACATAGAACAGTTGGTAGTTACATCGACTCCAGGAGCATTATCGACAGCCTCAACCAAAGAAACAGCCTGTTTTTGGTCTATCTGTTTTTTGTCGATAACTTCGGTTTTTTCTATGATGTCTTTGACTTTTCCTTCTTTTGCCAAAGTTTCTTTAAAGCCGGTAATGCTTATCGCCTCCAATGTTTCAGCTGCTTGCAGCGAACTGAATAGAAGCATCGAAGCTACTACTGATAATGATAATCTCATATTTATTTCCCCTTATTTTTGTTTTAAGTTTCAAATGATAACGATTATTTACTTTAAACGTACTTAAAATGATTGTCATTATCAATTTAATGTTTTTTTAAGTCATTTAAAGCTAATATTTTGATATTGATTATCAAATAAAGGATTTACAATGTCAGAATGTGATCTTAAAATAGAAATTAGGCAAATGATCAAAAATAGTAATTGCACAAATGAGAAGGCTATAGGTTCAATAGTAAAAGCACTAAAAATGAGACATGCGGACCTTGATATCGGATTTGCTGCAAACGTAACAACACGCATCATAAAGGAGAGACAATGTGCAATGTAAAAGTGCCGCTTGATTGCGTCAAAAAAGAAACCGCAGGTATTGTATTGGGATTTGATAAGTATAATGAGTTTTTGTCCAATATCGATATATTTGATGATCTAGCGGCCCAAAGAAAACTTTTTTATGATTTTTTCAATAACCAAGTAGATGGCCCGTTATGTTTTAGCCAAAAAGAGATTCGAGCATGGTCAAAGAGCGCTTTATGTGATGCGTTTCATATGAAAATCGTGCAGCTATTCGGAATTAATTTTATACCGTTAAAATTCAACACACCAAGTCAAAATAGCTGCTTTAAGCCATACAAGGGGTCTTTGCAAAAGTTATTAGATCGCC
>JAFGWQ010000045.1 GCA_016937075.1 Campylobacterales bacterium
GTATCGGGATCATGCAGCATTGTTTGAAGCCACGTCCACATAATTAGTTGCTCATAGCATATAAGGACACCATATTTTTTGTTATTTAACACAAATCCGCCTTTGCCAAAAATATTTGCGTGTACACCGCCGGTATTATTCCATGGCTTCCACATCGATATTGGTACTGGCACTCTCTCTACATACACCGGACTGATTGAACCGCCTTTTACCAATGATAATGTATTATAAGTGATATTGGTATCAAGATAAGACGCTCCGGCGAATATGGTTTTATTTGTATTTTGCCAAACAAGCTCATTTGCGCCGGTAACATATCCTAGTGCGTTCTCCGGTAATAGAAAAAACTCATTGGAGTTGTTTTCTATTTGACTTAAATATTTCATTTGTCTTTGATAATCAACTATAGGTGAAACTTTACCGGTTTCATAGTTTTCATTACCAAAGAGAGCATTAATTTTTTTATCTTGTTTGGCAAGATTTACACTATACACTGGCAAGAGAAAGAGCAAAAGCAATATTGGAGTAAATTTAGGTTTAAGATAAATAAAAAAGAGGAGTGCGGTTAATAGAAAAAAACCAAATATTTTTGTGCCAGGGAAAAATAATGCTGCACTTTGAATTGGATTTACCCAAGATATAAGACCTATTGGAGGGAGTATCAAAATTGCTTGAGAGGCAATAAAACTCAAAAGTTTTGTTTTTGGATCATTACCCCAAAAAATTACCCAGGACAAAGATACAATTAATGCCACAAGTATATATACTCCAGCAGCACTGGCAATATTATAATAAACCATTGTACCCACAAATAGGCCTCTTGAAGCAGCCAAATAATAACCAAGTATGAAGAATAAAAAATTTATTCTTTTTGTAGAGTAAAAGTAAGCAAATATTACGAAGATTGATAATGAAGTAAAAAATAGGCCGTGCCCCCATGAGACATAGCCCAACAATATACCAATTGCGAAATATAAGGCATTAAGCATACAACACATCCGATTCGGTCGGAGATTGAATTTTTGATCTCTTTGAGAAAATCGGATCCAAAAAATACAAAATTTGTTTACCATATATTGCAGGATTACCGGCAATAAAAACCAACATATCACCAGGCTCTGTCACTTTTCCATTATTATCTTTTTTTGCACCTGGCAAAGTCATACACTCATCAATCGTCAAAAGTGGACGTTGAACCTCTTGATAATTTTCACTGATGTGTCCTAAAATTACCGAACCTCTTTGACCGCTTGTTGTTCTTACTGTTTTAACAATTGTGGTTTGGCCCGACATTTTGGATAGCAACTCTGCGGTTTCAACCTTGTTTGGTGCATATGCGATTCTCACGTGGCAATTAGATATTATTGCTTCATCTTTGCTGTATGCCTTATAGAGCTGCGTCAAATCTTGCACGATTATATATGATTTAATACCATACCCGGCCATGTATGCTAAAGCCGTTTCAAAGAGTGGCAGTTTACCAAGCGATGTAAATTCATCTAACATAAGTAATAATTTATGATCATACTCTATTTTTTGTTGACCTTGCTCAAATTTCATGTCACCAATTAGTAATGTTAGTATTTGATTAAGTATCACCCGAGTTAAAGGTCTTAATCTATTCATATCGCTCGGTTTAATTATTAGATATAGACTTATCGGAGCTTGGTGTTGGTTTTTCATTAAATCTTTTATTTTAAATCCACTTTTGCTGATGTTTTGTTTCAGAATAGGATCATCATAAAGAGATAGATTGGAAACGACGGTTGATACAACAGAACCCAACTCATTATCCGGTTTGTTAGCGGCTTCTTTTGCACCGACAGCCACCACCGGATCTGTTATCCAATCTCCGTTTTCATCCATGTAATGTTTATACTCAATCCATTCTTTTAATACTTCTTTTACACTGTCTTTTGCAGGATCATTAATTAATCCTCTAAGCTGTGATAGATTTGGAGTGAAACCCTCTTTTTGCGCCTTATATACAAGGTGCAGGATCATTGTAGTAAGCAGGGCATAACCAGTTTTCGCCCAGTGATCTTCTAATCCTTTGCCGTCGGGATCTATAATGATTGAAGATATATTTTGTGCATCCGAAACCGTATAAATGCTATTTAACCTAATTTCTTCAAGAGGATTATATCCAACTCCGCCGCTTTGTGATACCGGATCAAACCGCAATACTTTATTGCCTCTACTTTTTCGATATCCGGAGGTAAGCTCCCAGTTTTCGCCCTTGATGTCTAATACAACGCAGCTTCCTTCCCAAGCGAGCAATGTTGGAATAACAAGTCCAACACCTTTTCCGGATCTTGTTGGAGCAAACGCTAAAATATGTTCCGGCCCATTATGCTTGAGATATTTTATCTCATCTGTTTTTTTGTTTTCCCACGCGCCAATATAAACGCCTTTTGATTGGTTTATCAATCCCATTTTTTCTATTTCCGCTTCTTTGGCCCAGTGCGCCGAGCCATGCACGTCATCGTAGCTTTTTGCTTGTCTATAAAAGAAAAATTTAATTATTGCAAATAAGACAAATGCGGCCAAGTGAGCGAGGCCTACTTTAACAAACAATATTTTA
>JAFGWQ010000046.1 GCA_016937075.1 Campylobacterales bacterium
CGAACTGCTGCTGCTCTTATAAGGACTCTTTGATCAAGCTCAAAACTAGGTGTATAAAATTCCCAAGTATTTGGCGAAAGATTTGGTGCAACTACTGGTATCATGCCCGATAAGTTTTTCTCAAACCATTTTCTTTTATATATCGGCTCAATTGCTTGTGTGGTTCCTGTCAAAATGGAGATAGAACTAGTTGGTGCTATAGCCATAAGGTATCCATTTCTCATGCCATCTGCTTTTACTTTTTCTTTAAGAGCTTGCCAATCATGGGTATAGCCAAAAAGCCCTCCGCGATCTACAAGCTTACAAGCATTTTCATTGGCTTTATCGATAGGAAAAATACCTTTGCTCCAATCAGAACCGTCATATTGAGAGTATTTGCCCTTTTCAAGTGCCAGATCGCTAGATGAGCGAATAGCATAATATGATATTGATTCCATAACCTCGTCTATTTTTTCAAAATGTTCTGTGCTCCCCCATTGTATAGAAGCCTCAGCAAGCATTTGTGCTTCACCCATAGCGCCAAGGCCGATTGCTCTAGTTTTTTGATTTGTTTTTTTAACTTTTGCCAATGGATAAAAATTGAGATCAATTACATTATCGAGCATCCGTATCGCGATCGGCACCACTCTTGCTATATCCTCGGCTGTGTTGATCTTTGATAGATTAATAGATGCCAAGTTACATACTGCTGTATCCCCGTCACTGCACTCTTTGTCAACCATCCAAATTTGTTTGCCGTTTATGCTGTCAAGCGCTGTCACTTTTTTTGCAGGCTTTGTCATGCCATTGTCAACAGTTATCGGCGTATCTTCTTCATAAGCATCTACCGTACCATCAACATAAGTAAAACGTGTTTTATAGTGATTTGGTGATGTATTTTGGAATATCTCGGTACAAAGATTTGAGCTTCGTATCACTCCTGTATGTTTATTCGGATTGGTTTTGTTTGCCGCATCTTTAAATGTCAAGAATGGACTTCCTGTTTCGAAATAAGCTCTTAGGATATCTTTCCACAAAGCTTTAGCAGAGATCACTTCTCTGGTCAAACTCTCATCTTTTTCAAGCTCTTCATATCGTTTCTCAAATTCATCACCATATAATCCGGTAAGCTCAGAAACTTCAAAAGGATCAAACAGCGTCCATGTCTCGTCGGCTTCCACTCTTCTCATGAAGATATCATTTATCCACAATGACGGGAAAAGCTCATGAGCTCTTCGTCTCTCTTCGCCTGAATTCTTTTTAAGATCTAAAAAGTTTTTGACATCAATGTGCCACGGCTCGATGTACACAGCAATCGCGCCCTTTCTGGTACCTAGCTGATCAACGGCTATGGCTACATCATTGGCAATTTTCAAAAATGGGATAATTCCGCCTGCTGCATGTTTGTGCCCGTCAATGAAAGATCCCATACCTCTTACCAACGACCAATCCCAACCTATACCGCCTCCGAACTTGGAGAGTAGCGCCATCTCTTTATAGGCATCAAATATGCCTTCTATATTATCAGGAGTTGAGCCTATATAGCATGAACTCAATTGGTGTCTTGGTGTTCTAGCATTACTTAATGTCGGAGTAGCAGCCATCACTTCAAATTTACTCAATACATCATAGAATTTCTTCGCCCATGTTTGCGAATCAAATTCATTTTGTGCCAAAAACATAGCCACACCCATAAAGAGATGCTGAGGAAGCTCTATAGGCACACCTTGCTTGTCTTTGAGCAGATATCTGTCATACAAGGTTCGTATACCAAGGTAGTTAAACTGCAAATCTCTCTCAGCCTTTATATGGTTGTTTAGGTCATCAAGATCATACTTATCTTTAAGCCCCAATACTACTCTGCCCTCAGCCTCACCTCTTTTCATATACTCTCTTAAATGATCATATCCCGTAAAACCTGTAACCTTATGATAAATATCATAAAGAAATAATCTAGCTGCTACAAATGTCCATTCCGGTCTATCTATATCGATCTTGTCAACGGCCGTTTTAATAAGAGTTTGCTGAATCTCCTCTGTGCTGATCATATCTCTAAATTGAAGCTTGGCATCAACTTCTAGTTCGCTTTGGCTCACGCCGTTTAGGTTCGCAACTGCTGCAGATGTATACTTTTGAATTTTAGTAACATCCAAGGCTTCAACGCGACCATTTCTTTTAACTACTCTAATCATAATCACATGCCTTTATCGTTTTTATTTATAATTTTTTTTTTGGTTTTAATATAATAATATTATATTTTTTTCTCAAATTTGGCTTTGATCGATTTTAATTTTGAAAGTTTTTCGGCTATTTTAAAGATAAGAATATATTATAATAGTATGGATCTTTTATAAAGAAAAAAGAGCGCATAAACAGATATAAATCAGATAAAACAACAGGGACAAAGTCCCGCTTTTTAAAATAGAAGTTAGAAGCCAAAAAACTAAAAACTATTTTCCAAACACCCTTGCAAAAATAGCATTTACATTTTTAGTGTAATAATCGAAATTGAAACATTCTCTTATCTGTTTCTCGCTGAGTTTTGATCTCAACTCTTCATCGCTCAAAAGATATTGAAGGTACAAACTCTCGCCTCTTTCATTTGTAGTAGGCTTACCTTGCTGTATCTCTTCCCAGACTTTCATAGCATTTCGTTGAATTATTTTATATGCATCTTCGCGGCTTACACCGGCTTTTGGCAATTCTAAAAGAACTCTTTGTGAAAACACTAGTCCGCCTGTGAGGTTAAGATTTTTCATCATATTTTCCGGCATTACCGTAAGCTTGGATATGACACTATTGAATCTATGCAGCATAAAATCACTGGTGATAAAGCTATCGGGCAGCCAAAATCTCTCTGTTGAAGAGTGACTAATATCTCTCTCGTGCCAAAGAGCTACATTTTCCATTGCCGGAATGGCATACGCTCTTATGATCCGTGCAAGTCCTGTGATGTTTTCTGTCAAAATCGGGTTTCTCTTGTGCGGCATAGCTGAGCTTCCCTTTTGGCCTGCAGCAAAATACTCTTCACATTCATACACTTCTGTTCTCTGCCAATGTCTCACTTGAACTGCAAATTTTTCGATACTAGAGGCAAGCAAAGCCAACGCAGTAGCGAGCCTAGCATATCTGTCTCTTTGTATTACTTGATTTGATGCAGGCGCTGGAGCAAGCCCTAGTTCTTCACAAGCATACTCTTCAAGCTCAAGAGGAGCGTGTGCAAAATTCCCCATAGCACCGCTTACTTGTCCCACGCTTATAACTTTCATAGTTTGCTCTAAATTCTCCAAATGTCTAGCCATTTCGTCATACCATACAGCAAGCACCAATCCAAAAGTGATAGGTTCTCCGTGGATCCCATGACTTCTGCCGACCATTAATGTCATTTTGTGCTCTAATGCTCTTGTTTTGATGGATTCCATAACCATCTTTACATCTTCTATGATCAACTCTAAAGAGCTTTTCATTTGCAAAGCAACTGCAGTATCAACAGTATCACTGCTTGTCATACCATAGTGAAACCATCTGCTCTCTTCCCCGAGACTTTCTGATACACTTGTAGTAAATGCTATTAGATCATGCTTGGTGATCTGTTCTATCTCGTCTATTCTCTCAACACTAAAGCTAGCATTATCAACTATTTTTTTTGCATCCTCGTCAGGAATGAGACCTAGCTTGTTCCATGCTTTTACAACTGCAAGCTCTACATCAAGCCATGCTTGATATTTTGCTTGCATTGTCCATTTATCGCTCATCTCTTTTCTAGAGTATCGTTCTACCATCTCTCGTCCCTTATGGAAAATTAGTGTATTATTCTATCAAATTAGTCATTAAAGGTTGAAATTTGCCGTTTGTACAAAAGCATTTTATTGTCGATTCTCCAATACCGGCATTTTTGTTTATAATGAGAACACTAGAAACTACGCAGGGAGAATCTCAAAGACTTATTCACAAAGGAAGAGTAATAGTAAATAGTGAAGTGCTTAAAAGTCCGGGGCAAATCATTAGCGGCGACATTTCGGTCACTGTTTTTGAGCCAGAACCTGTCGATATGCCTCCTGTTTTTTCCACAAATGATTTTATGCTTTTTGATAAACCATCCGGCGTACTAGTGCATCCCACTACTAGATATACACCATTTTCTATGCTAGATGCCATGCGTCAATATGGCGGCACGGAATCAAATCCGGCTCATCGTATAGACAGAGAAACATCCGGTCTTTTACTTGCAAGCAAACACAAGGAAGCCGAGGTATTGATCAAAAGCGGTTTTGAAAATCGTTTGATACACAAAAGCTACCTAGCTTGGGTAGATGGTAAAATAAGTGATATTTTTGAGGTAAATGCTCCACTTCAAAAAAATGAAGATTTTGGCTCCATAAAACATAAGGTTACCGTAGAAAAGTCCGGTAAATTATCTCGCACTAGCTTTGTTCCGCTCCAATATGATCCTCATTTGGATACTACTTTGGTTCAATGTTTTCCTCACACAGGCAGAATGCATCAAATTAGAGTTCATTTGTTTCACGTGAAACATCCTATACTTGGAGACCCGATTTATGGTGTACCTTTTGAGATAAGCAATGCTTATTTAGACAAAGTATTAAGTGACAAAGACAGAGCGCTATACACGGGCGCGTCAAGGCTCATGCTTCATGCTCAAAGTTTGGATTTTAGTTATAATGAAGTTAACTATAAAATAGAAAGCAAGGTAGATTTTGAAGATTTGAAGAGTTTAATTATGCCAAAAAATACCAGAAGATTTAATGCCTAAAACCTTTTTTTGAGTTTCTTGCAACACCTTCTCCCTTCTCCCTTCTACCTTCTACCTTCTACCTTTATTATTTTCTTGTCTCATAAATAAACCAACCTACTCCTATGATACCGACGGTTGCTATAATAACTATCATTGCGATGTCTAAACTTGTCATTTTTTTCCTTTAAATATTTTGTTCTCGTAGTTGTCCGCAGGCTGCCGATATATCCAATCCTTTTGATTCTCGTATCGTACAAAGCTGTCCTCTTTTGGTTAAATACTCCTGAAATTCTATCATTGATTTTCTAGATGGAGTCTGAAATGGACTGCCTTCGTATGCATTGAAATATATCAAATTGACCTTTGCTTTGATGCCGCTCAAGAGCTTTAAAAGCTTTTTAGCTGCACTTATATCATCATTGACGTCTTTGATGACAAGATACTCGAACATTACTCTTTTTCGCTGATTAATGGGAAAATGCTTGACTGCTTCCATAATAGAAGTTATATTGTATGCCTTGTTGATAGGCATAAGCTGTTGACGCAATTCATCATCCACTGCATGAAGAGAAATAGCCAAATTTATACCCAAATCCATTTGACCAAGTTTTTCTATCTTGCTGCTAAGTCCCGAGGTAGATATGGTTTGACGACTTGGTGAAATTGCCATGCCGTCAGGATCAGCAAAAATCTTCACCGCTTTGACCACATTGTCTAGATTATCGAGCGGTTCACCCATGCCCATGTATACTATGTTAACTCGGCGATTGGCTCCTATGTCATTTTCTCTCTTTATAAGTAAAAGCTGGGCAACTATTTCACCGGCGGTTAAATTACGCACAAAGCCTCCTTTGGCTGTCAGACAAAAGGCGCATCCGACTTTGCACCCTACCTGCGATGATATGCACACGGTATATCTCTTATGATGCTTCAAAGTTCCGTCTTCATGGTACTCTTCGTCCTTCATTAAGAGCAAAACCGCTTCTATCGTATGCCCATCGCGCAAGCGAAAAAGGTATTTTATGCTGCCGTCACTGCTATGCTGCACTGTAGCTATCTCTAAAGGTTGCAGTGAAAAATCATTATCTAGTTGTGCTTTTAATTCTTTTGGGAGGTTTTTCATCTCATCAAAACTTTTGACATAACGATGATATAGCCAATTCCAAATCTGCTTTACTCTAAATGCAGGTTTTATCATGCTACTTAGTTCGTCTTGCGTATAGTCGTATATAGTTGGTTTCATAAATTATCCGTTTGAAAAATTGCCAAATATCTTATCTTTGTCTTGTCGTATATATTCTTCAAGCATCTGTATGGCTTTGGCATGGTTGGTTTTAAAATCTCTGTGTGCATTAGAATCACAATAATTTGTTACGATAAAAAGCCCGCCTACTGGAATATTAAATCTCTGAGCAACTTTCATTACAGCATAAAACTCCATATTTTCCAGATGGATTCCCCTTGAGATATAATGCGATCCCAAAGATACATCCGTAGTAATATAATTTGATGAATTTACTATTGTTTCACGTGAAACAAGAGGAGTCGTACTGATTAAATTATCTACAGGAGTATAGGCCTTTGATGCAAAATAACTATTTTCAATATTACAGGCACTTTTGGAACGAATTATATCGAAAATCTTTTTTTCGCCATAACTTCCTGCCGTTCCTATGAATAATAAAAATTTTGGCGTGGTATTGATGCAAATTTCACTTAAAGTTATAGCGGAGTCAATCAACCCTACCCCTATAGGGGTAGCAAAATCAAAAAATTCAATATTACCTGCACAAACTATCATCTGCATGCCAAAGTTATAAAAAATATAAGTATTAAAAATAACTTTTGCATTATACACTCCTAACTGGTATATTCTCTTTTTTTAAGTACTCTTTGAGAGAATTTATCTCTATCTCTTTGAAGTGAAATATCGAAGCTGCCAATGCTGCATCTGCATGTCCGATGGTAAATGCATCTCTAATATGCTCCATCGTCCCTGCTCCTCCACTTGCTATTAACGGAATGCCTACTGACTGGCTAATGGCAGCATTGAGCTCATTATCAAACCCTGCTTTGGTACCATCGGCATCCATAGATGTAACCAATAATTCTCCGGCTCCTCTATTGTATGCCTCTTTTGCCCATGTGATAGCATCTATACCGGTGTCATTTCTACCGCCATGTGTAAATATGTGCCATTTGCCGCTACCGACTCTTTTGGCATCGATCGCTACAACAATGCATTGTGAACCGAATCTCTTGGCGCCCTCTTCTATAAAAGCCGGTCTTTTGATGGCCGCTGAATTGATACTAACCTTATCGCATCCTACGTTTAAAAGAGCATAAATATCGCTCAATTCTCGTATGCCGCCGCCGACTGTCAAAGGGATAAAAACCTCTTTGGCAACTTGCTTGACCATATCAACGATAGTACCGCGACCTTCATGACTTGCTCCGATATCTAGAAATGTTATCTCATCAGCGCCCTCTTCATTGTAGCGTGAAGCAACTTCGACAGGATCTCCTGCATCGCGGAGTCCAACAAAATTGATGCCCTTAACGACTCTACCGTTATCCACATCCAAACAAGGTATAATTCTTTTTGCAAAATAATCCATTAGCATTAACCGTCCTAAATATGATATCATTATACAAAAATATTCCAAAAAGTGTTATTTGGTGGACGATTAAAAACAAAATAAGGTAAATTACTGTATGATTAAGTCAAATTTATCCAAATTTGCAGATAAAAAATTTGGTCAAAATTTTCTAAAAGATGAGTTGTATTTACGCAAAATCATCCAATCGATGCCCAAAGATGATCATAAAATCGTCGAAATTGGACCTGGATTAGGTGATTTGACCAAAGAACTTCTACAAGAAGAGAAATGCGTCATAGCATTTGAGGTCGATAAACGATTGTGCGAACATCTAAACAATACATTTAAAAAATCTATTGATGATGGGTTTTTAGAGCTTAGATGCGGTGACGTTTTGCTCAATTGGGAAAATGGGAACTTGATAGATGAGCCATACCATTTGGTGGCAAATTTGCCATATTACATCGCCACTCATATCATCCTAAAGGCACTAAAAGATAAAAATTGCCGATCAGTATTGGTAATGGTGCAAAAAGAGGTTGCAGATAAATTCGCGGCTAAGCCAAAACAAAAAGAGTTCTCTTCTTTGTCC
>JAFGWQ010000047.1 GCA_016937075.1 Campylobacterales bacterium
GGAGGGGAGTTTTGTTTCATAGGGTTTTTGCCGCAAAAAGGCAAAGATAGAGCTGCAGCGCTCCAGAAAGCTATGAGCCAAGAGTATCCGGCTATCCTTTATGAAGCACCACACCGTATGCTTAGATTATTAGAAGAGATAACTTCGATAGAACCAAATAAAGAGCTGTTTTTAGCAAAAGAATTGACAAAAAAATACCAAAAATATTATCGAAATGAAGCCAAAATTCTTTTTGAACAATTTAAAGAAGAGAATATAAGAGGCGAGTGGGTGGTGATCTTGCAAGCAACCGGAGAGAAACCTCTCTTTGGCTCTATAGATGAAATAATGGTGCTGGATATAACACCAAAAGAAAAAGCAAAACTTATGTCGCAAATGAGCGGAAAAAGTGTGAAAGAGTGCTACGATGAGGTTATCAGTTTAAGCAAGATAAATTAAAATTCTACCATACAATTTTTGGATTATTTTGTTTTCTTTTCTTCTAAAGAAGACGCTAACTTACTATTTTTTATAAAAAATGCCATCAATTTACTAATAATTATTTACTTGGTGTGGTAATAAAATATAACAAGATTTACACAGCAAAAAAAAGGTACAATTAAGTCTATGATAATTTATGGAAAACAAGTCTGTTGGTATGTGCTTGAGCATCACAGAAAATCGGTAAAAACTGTATATGTAGCCAAAAAAGGTATATTGCCTCAAAAACTATTTGACAGCTATAGGGATCAAATCAAATTCTTAGAGAATAAATGGGCTCAGGTGATGAGTAAGGGCGGAAATCACCAAGGCATTCTAATAGAGCTTGAACCATTTGAAGAGAGTGATTTGGCCAGCATGAAAAAAAATGATTTTTTAGTAGTGCTTGACACTCTGACAGATGTGGGAAATATCGGTGCTATTGTGAGAAGCGCATATGCTTTGGGAGCTGACGGTATTATAGCTATAGGAGTGAGCCAACTCAATTTTGCCGGCATTGCAAGAACAAGCGCAGGCGCATTATTTAGTATGCCTATGATGATAGCTTCCAACGGATTGGATGTGCTTCATGAATTACATCAAAGTGATTTTAAAATTTATGGTGCTGCAATGAATGGCACATCTGTAGAGGATGTGGTTTTTGCAGACAAAAAAGTACTGGTTGTCGGAAGTGAAGGAGAGGGGATATCAAAACGGGTTTTAGGAAAAATAGATGAGCTTGTATCTATACCCATGAAACATGAATTTGATTCTTTAAACGTAAGTGTAGCGACTGCTATTTTGTTGCATAGGATGAGTAATGTTATTAAGTGAGATTTTAGAAGAAAACAGCGTTCAGAGTATTCATAATAAAACTAAAATATCAATAGATGTTTTAAATAAAATCATAGCCAAAGATTTTACAAGTTTTAAAAAGGTCCAACTATTTGGGTTTATCTCTATTCTAGAAAGAGAATACGGCGGCAGGATAGATGATTTGCACGATGAGTGTGAAGAGTATTTTGCTGCAAATATCAAAGAAGATATTCCTTTTATCGCACCTGATGTTGTAAAAAAAACTTCTAAACCTAAATGGTTAATATGGCTTGCTGCTTTTGGGATCTTGGCATTGGCGACATATTTTTTTATGCAATCAAGGATTCAAAATGATATACCGGTATATAAAGAAGAGATAAACTTAACAACATTAAATAATATAAATCATAAGATTGAAGCAAATAGCACTATAAATACTAATACGACAAAAAAAGATACAAATGTCACAATTCCTGCTTTGACAGTAGATAGCAATACATCATTGGACATGGATAATAATGTTACAGTATCGCAGCAATTAAAAATTATTCCTAAGACCAAGTTGTGGTTTGGAATTATGAATTTGGAGACAAAGGAACTTAAAAACAGTATCATATCAAATGCTTTTGATGTAGATACTACAAAACAGTGGCTTATAGCTACAAGTAAAGCATCATTTAGCCTGCAAACATCTCAAGGTCTCAAAGAATTCGCAGACTATAAAGTTCATTATTTTAAAGTAGACAACACCGGTTTTGAAGAGATCACAAAAGAGCAATTTGATGCTCTTGGTGGCCCAAAAAAATGGTAAAATAACACAAATTTTTATAACAAGAGAAAAAAAATGTTTGATGAAATACAATTCGACAAAATAAACCGCTTACCAAAATACGTTTTTGCTGCTGTTGGGGATCTTAAAATGGCAGCTCGTCGCGCAGGCGAGGATGTCATAGATTTTTCTATGGGCAATCCGGATGGTTCGGCATTGCAGCCTGTTATTGATAAACTCATAGAGACAGCAAAAAAACCGCATACTCACGGGTATAGTGCTTCTAAGGGTATATTCAAGCTTAGACTCGCGATGAGTAACTGGTATATGAGAAAATACGATGTTGTCCTTGACCCCGAAACAGAAGTGGTAGCTACTATGGGCAGTAAAGAAGGATATGTTCATCTAATTCAAGCTATTACTAATCCAGGAGATGTAGCCATAGTCCCAGATCCTACATACCCTATTCACGCTTATGCATTCGTATTTGCAGGCGGAAGCGTAGAAAAAATGAAGCTTACATTTAATGAAGAGACTTTTGAAGTAGATGAAGATAAATTTTTTGGTGATCTAGAGCATGCACTCAATAGCTCTATGCCTAGAGCAAAATACGTAATAGTAAATTTCCCGCATAATCCTACTACTGCTACTGTAACTCTGGAGTTTTATAAACGCTTAGTTGCCATGGCGAAAAAAGAAAGATTTTACGTCATTTCAGACATAGCTTATGCAGACATTACGTTTGATGGCTATAAAACTCCTTCTATCTTGGAAGTTGAGGGTGCAAAAGATGTGGCAGTTGAGAGTTTCACGCTATCAAAAAGCTACAATATGGCAGGCTGGAGAGTAGGCTTCATAGTAGGTAACAAAAAAATGATAGGCGCAGTTCAAAAGTTCAAAAGCTGGATAGATTACGGCATGTTCACACCTATTCAAGTAGCTGCTACTGTTGCTCTCGATGAGCACGGAGATCTTGTGGAAAGCCATGTGATACCAAAATATCTGCACAGAAGAGATGTGCTCCTTGATGCTTTTGAAAAAGCCGGATGGAAGATGAGCAAACCAAATGCAAGTATGTTCATATGGGCAAAGATACCTGAACAGTTTAGACATCTAGGAAGTCTAGAGTTTTCCAAACTACTTTTGACCCAAGCGCATGTAGCAGTGAGCCCTGGTATCGGTTTTGGGGAATATGGCGATGAGTATGTCAGAATAGCTCTTATAGAAAATGAAAAAAGAATAAGACAAGCAGCAAGAAATATAGCTAAATTCTTTAAAGAATATAAGCCAGAGGAAAATAATTAATTATGGTAAAAGTAGGAATTCTAGGTGTTGGAACAGTAGGCGGAAGTGTTGCGAAGATATTGGAGAAAAACAGTGACATTATAGAAGCCAGAAGCGGCAAAAAAATAGTAGTAGCAAGAGGCGTATCAAAAGAGCCTAGGGATGAATTTACATTTCCTATCACAAGCGACCCTATGGATGTCATCAATGACACCGAAATTGATATTGTTGTTGAAGTTATGGGTGGGGTTGATTTTCCGTTTGAGATGGTTAAACTTGCCCTAGAAAAAGGCAAAGCTGTAGTGACTGCAAACAAAGCAATGCTAGCATATCATAGATATGAACTGCAAGCAATAGCAGGTGATATCCCTCTAATGTTTGAAGCAAGCACGGCAGGCGGTATACCTATTATCGGAGCTTTGAGAAATGGCTTGAGCGCTAATCACATAGAATCAATTATGGGCATTATGAACGGTACATGTAACTTTATACTTACCAAAATGATAGGAGAAGGTGCTCATTACAGTACTGTCTTGAAAGAAGCACAAGAGCTCGGATATGCAGAAGCTGACCCGACGTTTGACGTAGGAGGATTTGATGCGGCTCATAAGCTGCTCATACTTTCTTCTATTGCTTATGGTATCAATGCCAAACCGGAAGATATTCTCATCGAAGGGATAGATACGATTACTCCAACGGATGTTGAGTTTGCCAAAGATTTCGAGTATGCTATCAAACTGCTCGGGATCGCTAAAAAGGTAGGCAATGGCGTGGAGCTCAGAGTTCATCCTACTATGATACCGGTGAACTCTATGATAGCAAAAGTGGACGGCGTCATGAATGCTGTGATGGTGAGAGGGGATGCGGTAGGTGAAACGCTTTATTATGGTGCAGGAGCAGGCGGAGACGCAACAGCTAGTGCAGTAATTGCTGATATCATAGATATAGTCAGAGGCAATACCAATCCAATGCTAGGCTACAAAAAACCGCTTGAAGACGGACTAACGCTTTTGTCAAAAGATGAAATAACGTCACACTATTACCTGAGGGTTTCGGTTGAAGACAAAAAGGGAGTGCTGGCAGAAGTTACCAATCTTCTTAGCCGCCTTGATATATCAATAGAAGCCATGATGCAAAAACCGGATATTGATAAAGATGCCTGCGTGGAACTATTATTCGTTACTCATGAATGCCAAGAGAAAAGCATCCAAGAAGCTATCGGTGAACTTGAAAAACTCAGCGTAGTGCACGGCAAAGTAGGAATGATCAGGATAGAGCAGTAAAATATGTCTTTTAATTAAAGATAAATATAAATAGGGGGCAAAATGACAATGTATAATATAAAACCAAATTTTGCCAAACCTTGTTGCCCATTTATTAAATGGGTTGGTGGTAAAAGAGGCTTACTATCTCAAATATTACCACTTTTTCCGAGCGAATTTAAAAATTATCACGAGCCATTTTTGGGGGGCGGTGCAGTATTTTTTGAGCTTTATAGTAAAGGATTATTAAAAGATAAAAATATATTTTTATCTGATATAAATGATGAGCTTATAAATGCCTATTTGCATGTAAAAGAAAACCCAACTAAACTAATAAGTGAACTAAAAAAATACAAACAAAATCATTCAAAAGATTTTTATTACCATACCAGATCACTTGATCGTGAAATAAACTTCAAAAAAACACATCCACTCAAAAGAGCAGCTAGATTTGTATATCTCAATAAAACTTGTTTCAATGGACTTTATCGCGTAAATGCCAAAGGCTATTTCA
>JAFGWQ010000007.1 GCA_016937075.1 Campylobacterales bacterium
GTATGAAAATAGTACTTATTAACAAAAATCCTGTTGTTTCAAAACTAATTGAACTCTCTATAAAAGATACAAATTATAAAATAATTGAAACAGAAGATATAGATATCATCAATGAAGATTATGATCTATTTATTATAGATGATAGTTGCTATAATTTGGATATGGAACAAATAGTATCAAATAAAAATGTGATATTATTAACCAATATAAAAAAATTCTCTGATGAATCACATACATTCAAGACTCTTCCGAAACCATTTTTACCTACACAATTATTTAATTTGATCAATTCTAGTTTGTCGAATGAAGCATTATTTTTTAAATCAATAAACAATAATATTTTAAACAGTGACGATATATATCAGATCAAAGAACTTCTAGAAAAACCCGATATAACTTCAGACAATCAAATATATGAAGATAATTTGTCTTATGTATTTGGCAAAAGCGAAGAGACGAAAGAAAAAAGAATATTAATGGCACTTCTCAAGATGAAACAAAAAAAACTTAAAAAACTTCTAAAAGGTGCTGAGATAACTTTTAGCATCCGTTTCCCAAAAGAATCTTGATGGCTATATTGGTATTATCCGGTCCTAGCGGTGCCGGGAAAAGCACTATTATTAATAACGCAGCACCGTATATAGGAAGCTATTACTTTTCGATATCTACGACAACTAGAGCTCCTAGAAATGGCGAAATGCACGGCAAAGAGTATTATTTCGTAAGCAAAGAAGAGTTTGAAGCGGACATACAAGCGGGTAATTTTTTGGAATATGCAAAAGTACATGATAACTATTACGGTACATCATTAAAGCCTGTCAATGAAGCTTTACAAGAGGGTAAATTAGTCATCTTTGACATAGATGTGCAAGGGCATAAGCTTGTGCGCGAAAAACTAGATGATATCACGACTTCTATCTTTATAACACCGCCTACACTTAGCGAACTAGAACGCAGACTAAATCTTCGTTCGCTTGATGATGATAGCATTATACAAAGGCGTGTAGCCAATGCAAAAAAAGAGATAGAATCTATTAAAGAGTTTGATTTTGTTATTATTAATGACACTATAGAGCAAGCAACAAAAGAGTTTATAGCTATATCAAATGCTGCTAGACTCAAAAGAAGCCATAAAGAGATAGACAATATAGTCAAATATTGGAAAAATTAGACAAAATGGGGTATAATGCCCCTAGAATTACCACAAAGGAAATAAAATGGGATCATTTAGTATCACACATTGGCTTATAGTATTGGCTGTAATTGTACTTCTTTTTGGAGCGAAAAAAATACCTGAGCTAGCAAAGGGGTTAGGACAAGGGATCAAAAACTTCAAAGAAGCTGTCAATGAAGAAGAAGAGAAAAAAGCTGACACAAAAGAGATAGCTGCTACAGAAAAATCAGAGACTAAATCAGAAACTAAAACTGATAAAACTACTCAAAATAGCTAATGTTGCTTTGGCAACTTAGCTTTATTTACATACGAATCATTCATGAAACTTAAATCAACAATAAACACTATCATATCATCAGCGCTCCAAGAAGCCGGTATTGATGCACCAACTTTGAGCGTAACAAATGCTACTAGAAAAGAGTTTGGTGATTTCCAATATAACGGCGCTATGAGCTTAGCTAAATCACTTGGCACTAATCCTAGAGAAATTGCCTCCAATGTAAGCAAGTATATCGATTCAAATGCTATAGAAAAAGTAGAAATAGCAGGGCCGGGTTTTGTAAATATATGGATAGATAACAATTGGCTCTCACAAGAGTTAAATGCAATATCAAAAGATAAAAACCTGGGTATATCCAGAGACAAAAAAAATCAAAAAATTATCGTGGACTACTCCGGTCCAAATATGGCAAAAGAGATGCACGTAGGACATTTGCGCTCTACTATTATAGGCGATACCCTCTCAAACTTATTTGAATTTTTGGGTTATGAGGTGATCCGCCAAAACCATATTGGAGATTGGGGCACACAATTTGGTATGCTTATAGCATATCTCGAAGAGATACAAAATGAGGGTAGATCATATGAAGAACTAAAAGATCTGGAACATTTTTATAAATTAGCCAAAGCCAAATTTGATAGTGATACTTCATTTGCAAATAAAGCAAGAGAATATGTCGTAAAGATCCAAAGTGGAGATAATCACTGTCTTGAATTGTGGCAAAAATTTATAGATACCTCACTAGCACATTGCGAAGAAGTTTACGATAAACTTGGGATTAAACTTACAAAAAATGACGTCAGAGCTGAGAGCTCATACAATGATATGCTGCCGCAAGTCATCAAAGACCTTGAAAATAAAGGCCTAATAACTATAAGTGATGGTGCGAAATGTGTATTTTTGCCAAACAGTGAAGTGCCGCTGATTGTTCAAAAAAGCGATGGTGGATATCTGTATGCCACCACAGACTTGGCTGCATTAAAATATAGAGGTCAGATGCTTGGTGCAAAACGTATCTGTTATGTCGTAGATGCGAGACAAAGTGAACATTTCTCAAAAGTATTTTGGGTTAGCAAAGAAGCCGGTTTTGTAGAAACTGATACAAGTTTGGAGCATATAGCTTTTGGTACCATGATGGATAGATCCGGAAAACCATTCAAAACCAGGGACGGCGGTACGGTTAAACTGATACATTTACTTGATGAAGCAATAGTCAGAGCCAAAGATACTATATCAAGCAAAGAGGCTCTTGACAATGACACCTTAGAACATACTGCCAAAGTAATCGGTATAGGAGCTTTGAAATATGCGGATCTCTCGGTAAACCGTGAATCAAATTATATATTTGATTGGGACAAGATGCTGAGTTTTGATGGCAATACAGCCCTTTATATGCAATATGCATATGCCAGGATCCAAAGTATATTGCGTCGTTTTGATGGGGAATTAAATGGAACAATAAATATCCAAAGCGATATAGAACATAAGCTTGCTATTGCGCTTTTGGAATTTGACGATATACTTGCTAAAACTGCAAATGATGCCATGCCAAACTATTTAACTGGCTATCTATATGAGCTTGCAACTCTATTTATGCAATTTTATGAATTAAGCCCGATACTTAAAGAGGCTGATGAAATAAAAATGAGCAGATTGCTGCTGGCTGATCTGACAGCAAAGACCATCAAGCAAGGCTTGTCAATACTGGGTATAGAGGTCGTGGATAAACTTTAAGTAGGGTGTGTTCACCAACGCACCATTATGATTAAAAACGGTGGGTTGGCAAACCCACCCTACGCCCTATTTTTTAGATCCCAAAACAAGCTCAGGATGACGCTTTTCTTTTGTTACTTTTCTTTAGTAAAAAGAAAAGTATAAAGAAGCGCGATTACTCGGCTTTTTTAGCTGTAAGTTCACTCAGAAAAGCTTCAAGTGAATAACGTTGACGATACTGCGGTATCATAATATGTACGAGTATATCGCCCATATCGGCCACTACCCATTCATCGCTAACATCTGAGCCTATAAACTCTTCACCCATTGGCTTTAATTCATTTTTGAGATGATCAAAAAGTGCCTGAGTATGTTTGCCTCCGATTGAATTGGCTATTACTACTCTTTTGGCTATATAATCAGCGTCATCTAGATTAAATACCTCTATCTCTTCGGCTTTTTTATCATCTAATACTTTTACTATTTTATCTATTCTTTCATCTAATGTCATTTGTTTCCTTGTTTTATATTAATATTTCTCAAATTTTCAACAGACTGCTCTTGTGACTAGTCTCTCTAAAGTTCTCAAAATATGTTTCAACTTCATCTCTTATTTTTTCATCTACATTTGATAGATCCCCACTCTCTCTTATAGAAGTAGAGCTAACGGCATTATCAATATGAAGCATTTTAAATGAGCGTAAAGCTGTAGTATCCACAGAATTATCTCCTCTGGTGACTACTATCCATGTGATTGTATCATTTAACCACTCAAAATTACGCCATAAAGTGATTTTTTCTAGATTATCTGCCCCGATTACGAGATAACGAACATCATAAAAAGATCTAAAATATTCTATGCTTTGATAAGTATAACAAATCTCATTGTCTATCTCATAAGCATCAACTTTGATGCGTTTATCATCAAATACTTTTTGGCACCATGCCAAACGTTGTGCGGGAGTTGCAAACTGCACTTGCTTAAATGGATTTTGATATGCAGGGAGTATCAATAAAAGATCGATATCCAATTCTCTCAATACTGCCTTTGCTATCTCTTGGTGTCCCAAGTGCGGCGGATCGAAACTTCCACCAAAAATAGCTACAATGGTGTTACCGCTTTTAACCAAAAAATAACCTCATTTATTGTAGAATAATGAAATTCTATCATAATATTCATAAGCTTAGGAGAAAGTATGGCAGTCAAAGTCGCAATCAATGGATTGGGAAGAATCGGCAAATGTGTAGCTAAAATCATATCGAAAAGAGACGATATAGAGTTAGTGGCAGTCAATGTAAGCGGATCTGATGAGACTATCGAGTATGGATTGAAATATGATAGTGTGCATGGCACCAGAAATGACGTCAAAGTTGTTGACGGTTATATATATATGGGCAATACCAAAGCCAAAATATTAGACAGCAGAGATCCAGCGCAACTTGATTTTGCAAGTCATGGAGCTGAAATAGTCCTAGAATGTACAGGTGTGTTTTTAACAGCCGAAGGTGTACAGCCGTATCTTGATAATGGTGTTAAAAAAGTCATCTTTTCTGCTCCTGCAAAAGACGATACGGCTACTTATGTTATCGGTGCCAATGAAAACGAATACAAAGGCGAGAGTGTCATCTCAAATGCGAGCTGTACTACAAACGGCTTAGCCCCGCTTGTAAAAGTACTTGATGATAATTTTGGCATCAAAAAAGGACTTATGACAACGATTCATAGTTATACAAGTTCGCAACCAATACTTGACCATAAACCAAGCAAAAAAGATATGAGAAAAGGGCGAGCCGGGGCAACAAACTTGGTTCCTACTACAACAGGAGCTGCCAAGGCTATCGGAAAAGTATTGCCAAAGCTTAATGGCAAACTAAACGGCCAATCGATAAGAGTCCCGACTGCCGATGTTTCTATCGTAGATTTGACTGTAACTTTGGAAAAAAATATCACACTCGATGATGTCAAACAAGCTTTTGAGACAGCAAGCAAGACCACTCATAAAGGAATTTTGGGTATCGACAATGAATATAGAGTTTCAACTGATTTTATAGGCGAAGAAGCTAGTACGGTTGTAGCAATGGATACTATACAAGTCATTGGCGACAATATGGTAAAAGTTCTCTCTTGGTACGATAATGAGTGGGGATACTCTTGTCGTTTGGTTGATTTAGCAATACTTGTAAGTAAAAAATAGAGAAAATATATGCCAAAAACGATTAAAGATATAAATATAAACGGTAAAAGAGTTTTTATAAGATGTGATTTTAATGTGCCCAAAGATGACGAGGGAAATATCACAGATGATAGACGCATTAGGGAGGCATTGCCAACCATCAGATATTGTCTAGATAGAGATTGTAAAGTTATCTTAGCTTCACACTACGAAAGACCAGAACCGGGCAAATATGAAGAAAAATATTCACTCAGACCGGTGAAGCTTCGTCTTCGCAAACTGCTTAAACTTAATGGTGAGGTTAAAATTGCGGATGATGTCATAGGACCTGATGCCAAAAGCAAAGCTGCTGCTCTGAAACCAGGAGAAATACTCATCCTTGAAAATCTTCGTTATGAAGCAGGAGAAACAAGTAATGACGAAAATTTTGCCAAAGAATTGGCATCGCTAGCCGATATTTACATCAATGATGCATTTGGCGCTTGTCACCGTAAGCATGCTTCTATCTATGCTCTTGCACAACAATTTGCTCCTGAAAATAGAGGAATTGGATTTTTAATGAATAAAGAGATTAATTTCTTTAGTAAAGTGATAGAAAATCCAGCTCGTCCATTTGTAGCTATTGTTGGCGGTAGTAAAGTCTCAAGTAAACTTCAAGCTCTTGTA